>DASWDV010000027.1:0-4150 GCA_036395075.1 Gemmatimonadaceae bacterium
TCTAGTCTCTCTTTCGCTCTGCCGGATGCCTCGAACGCCGGAGCGAGAGGCGTCAGCCAATCCTCCGCAAATCCAGTCCGGACGGACTCGATCCGCTTCCGCCAGGACGAAACGTTGCGTGGCGCCGTCTCGTACCAAGAGTCTGGCGCACTTCCGCCGATCACAGTGGCGGCCAGAAGATTGCCGCCGAGTGGCTGGCTGATCACCCGCGGATTCATCGGCGGCTCGCGAACAATATCGTGCGGGGCGAATCGTCCGACCACGCTGACCCGCCGTAGTCGCCGAAGAGTTTCACGACGTTGAAGCCCGTCGTCTCGAGCATCCACTCGAGGTCGTGCGGGGAGAGCAATCGAACACGCTCGATGTATTCTTTGCCGCGCTCGCGAAGCCGGATCTTTTTCTCGACGAACCTGTCGTCGGGGCTGATGGTGCGGCTTTGCTCTATAGTGATGCCATTTACGACCCGCTCATCGTAAGGCACCAGATCGCGGCGAACCTGGTCAGCGTTCAGGAAATCGATCACCAGTGTTCCGCCTTGCCGCATCGCGGCGCATACGCAGGCCAGAACACGAACGTGCTCGCCGTCATCTTCGAAATATCCGAAGCTCGTAAAAAGGTTCACCACCAGGTCGAAGCTCTCGTCGGCAAATGGAAACTCTCTCATGTCGGCGCGCACGTAAGGGCCGTCCGGCGTCTCGCTTCTCGCGATCCTGAGAAGAGCCATCGAGAGATCGAGGCCGACGGTCCACCAGCGCTCACGAAGGACTTTGGTGTGACGGCCTGTCCCACAGGCGAGATCGAGCACCGCGTTGACCTCGCGGCCGGCCAGATTCGTGGCGATCAATTCGATTGCGCGTTCCGCCTCGGTCTCATCGCGGTGCTGATAGATGTCGAGATAATCTTCGCCAAACCACTCTTCGAACCAGTCGGCTTCCTGAGATCCGGGAAGATGCATCGTCGCCGGCTCGTGGAGGAGAAGCGTCACTTGTGATAAGGCTCGCCGCGCACGATTGTCCCAGCGCGATAGATCTGCTCGACCAGAACGAGCCGTGCGATCTCGTGCGGCAGCGTCCACGGCGCGAGCGACAACCTCATGCTGGAAGACTTGCTGACGTCGGACGCGAGTCCGAACGCGCCGCCGATCAGAAACGCAACATCCCGCTCCTGCTCACGCGCGGCACGGAGGAATTCGGCGAACTCCGGTGAGCTCAGCGCTTTGCCACCAATTTCGCAGGCGACAGTCTGCGCACGCGCTGGCACCTTCTCAGTCAGCCGCAGGCCTTCACGCTCCTTCACCTTCTCAACAGGGATACCGGCCGCCCTTTCTTCCCGAACTTCATGGACGTCGAGGGGCCAATACCGCGCTGCTCGTACCTCGTAGTCCCTGATCGCCTCGCCCAGCGCCGGATTGCGCGCCTTGCCTACGACAGCGAGCACAAGCCGCATCTATGCGTAAATGCCGCGTAATTTGTGGACGCTGGCGACTCTGCTGATGGAGAGCATATAGGCAGCGGTGCGCATATTGACGCGCCGCTCGCGAGAGAGATCCAATACGTCGTGAAAGCTCCGCTTCATGATCGTCTCGAGCCGCTCGTTGACGAGATCTTCCGGCCAGAAATATCCGCCGCGATCCTGAACCCACTCGAAGTACGAGACGGTGACACCGCCGGCATTGGCGAGGATGTCCGGAATGACGAATATGCCGTTCTCATCGAGGATCGAATCGGCTGCCGCCGTTGTCGGACCGTTTGCGCCCTCGCAGATGATGCGCGCCTTGATTTCGCCAGCGTTTCGCGTCGTGATGACGTTCTCGAGCGCGGCCGGCAGCAGCACGTCGACATCGAGCGTTAGCAAATCGGTGCCCGAGATCGCCTCGCCCTTGTTGTAGCCTTCGAGGGACCGATGCTTCTTGACGTGCGCGATCGCTTCGTCAATGTCGATGCCGTTCTTGTTGTAGAGCGAGAGTGACCGGTCTCCGATCGCGACGACTTTGCAGCCCTCGCGGGAGAGAAGCTGTGCTGCCACGGATCCGACGTTGCCGAATCCCTGTATCGAGATAGTAGTTCCTTTCATCGACATCCCGAGATGTCGCAACGCTTCTCGTGTAACGATCATGCACCCCCGCCCAGTCGCCTCACGACGCCCAAGCGAACCGCCCAGCTCGACCGGTTTTCCGGTAACGACCGCGGTCGTAGTGTGCCCGACGTGCATGGAGTACGTATCCATCACCCACGCCATGACACGCTCGTTGGTGTTGACGTCTGGCGCCGGGACATCCGAGTCGGGGCCAAGCATGTTGATGATGCCGGACGTGTAACGCCGAGTCAGCTTCTCGAGCTCGGCAGCACTCATCACGAGCGGATCGCACCTCACGCCGCCTTTGGCGCCGCCGAATGGAATGTTGACTACCGCGCACTTCCACGTCATCCACGCCGCGAGCGCCTTCACTTCCTCGAGCGTCACCTGCAGGTCGAAGCGGATACCCCCCTTCGCCGGTCCGCGCGAAGTGTTGTATAGAACCCGGTAACCCTCGAACACGTCGACCTGACCATTGTCCATCATCACCGGAATCGAGACGATTACCTGCTTCTCTGCTTGGCGCAGCACTTTGTACAATCCCGGTTCGAGGTCGAGCAGCTCCGCAGCTTTGTCGAACCGCGACATCATTGCTTCGAACGGATTCTCCTCATCGAGGAAGCGGTCCTTGTCCGGTCGAACGAGTTTGTTGGCAGGAATTCTATAGTCGGTGGCCATGTAGGTCGTGGGCGTGTCTTGTCTCGGAATGCGGATTTCCTAGGGTACTGACGACAGAACAGAGTCGAGCAAACGGTCGATGTGCATCTGACCATCCTCGATTCGCAAACGCTGTGAAACATACCATAATGACCCTGCTTCGGCAGGCCAAAGAGATTCCAGTTTCACTGCGTCTTTCAGAGTGCAAACCACGAAATCCGAGTTGCTCGCTTCGGCCGCGAGGGTGATGGCCTCGGCGCGCGTGAACGCGTGGTGGTCGGGAAAGGCGAATGGTCGAACCACTGCGCCAAGCTCGGTCAGTTGCTTGAAGAAAGATTCCGGGTGCGCGATCGCGGCAATCACCGTGAGATCAGCTCCCGGCAGGACGTGTAGCGGCATGGTCTGCCCGGTGGCGGTGCTTATCAACGCCGCCGGCGTCAGCGCTGCCACGGCAACGGGTACCTGAGGAGCGGCATTCGCGAGCGCGCGCCTCACTTCCTCGACAGCGCCGCGGTCAGCAGTTTTTCGAGTGATTATTGCCAGTGTCGCGCGGCGCGCGGATCGCAGCGGTTCGCGAAATGGTCCGGCAGGAAGTAGTCTTGGCCGCCCAGTCCAGGCATCCGCGTTCAGTAATAGGACATCAACATCTCTGCTGGCGCTGCGATGCTGAAATGCGTCGTCGAGAACCACGACATCGACACCCTGCGCGATCGCCTCTCGAATACCGCGGGCGCGATCAGGCGCCGCGACAACGGGAACACCTTCGTTGAGCCGCTCGTGTACGATTATTTCGTCCCCACCATAACCGCGAAGCACAATCCCCGGGACCGCACCGCGCTGCAAGAGCTGACGCGCAAACCAGGCGGCAACCGGAGTCTTACCGGTGCCTCCCACGGAAAGGTTCCCGACACTCAATACCGGCACGGAGAACTCTTCCGCCCGAAATATCCGCCAGTCATACAGCTTGCCGCGCGCCGCTACGATTGCCGCGTACAACGTCTCAGCCGGAGCGAGCAGCGCACGGATTGCACGACCGCGGCGGCCACGGCCCGTCCATATTGCATCAAGCATTTTGCGACGGTCAGGCACATGCCATCCGAAGCGCTTCGCCCATCAGCGCCTCGAAACGGACGCCTTCTTCAGCTGCCGCGCGGGGAGTAGAAGCCTCAACTCTCGTCGGCGGTCCGTACGAGATCGTCACCTGTGCGAATGGCTTTGGGATCATGAACCGATCCCAGCTTTTCAGACGCCACGCTCGATCGGCGACGGCAACCACCGGCAGAATTGGCGCGTTCGATCGCTGGGCGGCGATGAGGGCGCCAGGAGCGAACTTGCCGGCAGGTCCGCGCGGACCGTCAGGTGTTATCGCCACCTCGCGGCCGGCCTGTAGCTCCTGGACAATCGAGATGAGCGCGCG
>DASWDV010000028.1:0-3266 GCA_036395075.1 Gemmatimonadaceae bacterium
CGCCTGCAGTTTCGCGAGCGGCGCCCGCGAGACCGCCATAAGCGTGACGTCGTGGTTGGCTAAGTGGACGACGGAGCCGTCGAACCCGTCTGCGATCGTCGAGCAGGTTGCGCACCCCGCCGTGTATTCGGGCCCGAACATGTAATGATAGATGAGAAGCTGCGAGCGGCCTCGGAACAGATCTGCGAGCGAGGCACTGCCCTCGTCGGTATCGAATCGATATTTCTTCTCTATCCGAACCCACGGCAGCTCCTGCCGCCGCCGCGCCAGCTCGTCGCTACGCCTGGTTAGCTCCTTTTCTTCCTTGAGCAGCTTGACCCTCGCTGCGAGCCACTCTTTACGTGTTCCGGTCGTGTGGTTCGTCATCGCTCTGCACTCCTTGAGGTGGTTAGAGTATTCGTGAAGGTAGAAGCCCCAAAAAGCCGGCGGCTGGGGGGGTCTACTTGCGTCACAATAGCATTGTTACTTGCATGATGCAAGTGCATCTCGACAGCAACCAGGATTAGGGAACGGATGTACTTGCGTCATGCAAGCGCCAGCACTATCATCCACGCATGCTCGGTCGAACCTATGATAAGGAAGTCTGCTCGGCGGCGCGCGCGCTGGAGATCGCCGGGGAGCGCTGGAGCCTGCTCATCCTTCGTAACGCAGCGTTCGCCGGCATGACGCGCTTCACCGATTTTCAGAAGAGTCTCGACATCGCACCCAACGTTCTCGCCGCTCGGCTGGATCACTTCGTCGAGACGGAGATCATGACCACGTCTCCGGGGCCGGAAGGGTATCCGACCTACCACCTGACGAAAAAAGGGCTCGACTTCAAACCCGTGATCATCGCCCTGACCGAATGGGGCGACCGCTGGTCGGCGCCCGACGGCCCGCCTATCGTGTATGAGCACGAGGAATGCGGCGGTCGAGTCAGACACACTTTGTATTGCAAGCGATGCGGGGAGAGGCCGCGGCCCCAGGATGTTAGCGCCCGGAAGACCGCGGTGATGGAGAAAATTCGACGCCGATCTCGGTCTTAGGCCGGGGTGAACAAGCTCCTTTAAGCGTGATCGCGGCCTGCTCTTTTCAGCTGTATCCTCCAGCTGACTATCACCTGCCCGACCGCCAACGGCACGCCGACAAAGATGACCACCGCCGCGATTACCTCGCGCGCAAAAACAAACATGCTCCCCACGTTAGTCACCTCCCTCTTCTGACCGCAAGCTTTCGCAGTCTTTAAGACGCGGAAAAACGGCCCCGCCGGATACGGTATCGTGCCGTTAGATTGGCACTGGTTCGAACGCAACTCATCAATCAGGGATCCTCGTTGCATTCCATCCAAACGGAAAAATGCCAGAATGAAAGTCCTTGTTACCGGTGGCACCGGGGCAATCGGAAAATTCCTGCTCCCGCTGCTGCTCGAGAATAAACACGAAGTTGTAGCACTCACACGTTCTGTCGCCAAGGCGCCGGAGCTCGAAGACAGGGGCGTCTCCGCGGTCATCGTCGATCCGCTGAACAAGCAGCAGCTCACAGCAGCGGTTCGGCGCGCCGAGCCCGATGTGATCATCCATCAGCTCACGGCGCTCTCCGGCGTTGGTAACTTCCGGAAATTCGATCAGGAGTTCGCACTCACCAACCGGTTCCGCACCGAAGTTACCGACACACTGCTAGCGGCCGCGCGCACCATCGGTACCCGGCGATTCATCGCGCAGAGCTACTGCGGCTGGCCGTATGCGAAGAAGGGAGGTCCGGTCAAGACGGAGGAAGATCCTCTCGATCCAAAGCCTCCCGAAAGCTTTATCAAGACTCTGGCGGCAATTCGCTATCTCGAGGACAAGATTCGCAGCACGACGTTCCTCGAAGCGGTCGCGTTGCGATACGGAATGTTCTACGGCCCCGGCACCGCAATCGGCAAAGGAGGCGCGGTCCTCAAAATGGTTAGGAAGCGGCGTTTCCCCATCGTCGGCGGTGGCGGAGGAGTCTGGTCCTTCATTCACATACTCGACGCCGCCCGCGCGACCGTCGCGGCGATCTCCCGCGGCGCGCCGGGCATCTACAATATCGTCGACGACGAGCCCGCCAAAGTCGCGACCTGGCTACCGGCACTCGCCAACGCCGTCGAGGCAAAACCGCCCTACAAAATTCCGCATTGGCTGGGCGAGCTCCTGATTGGGAAGAGCGGCGTGTCGATAATGACGCAGATCCGCGGCTGCTCGAACGCGAAGGCGAAGCGCGAGCTCAATTGGACGCCAATTTATCCAAGTTGGCGAATTGGTTTCGTCGACGGCCTCGAGTAGGAGGACGAATGGCTTTACGATCGAGACTTCCTGTCGCCTGCATGCTCCTGGGCATCGCGATGTGGAACGCGGGTTGTGCGACGACCGGCTCGGTGGGCAGCACGCAGAACGCGCTGCTCGCGGAGCTGATGAAAGAGGATCAAGCCTCGCGCAACGGTGACTCCGTTGCGCGATCCGACGAAGAACGGATCCGCCTCGTACTCCACGAGGTAGGCAGCGGACACGTCCGCACACCCGAAGATCAGTTCAACGCCGCGCTCGTCCTCGACCATTCACCAATGACGTTTCGCAACGAGCAGCTCGTGGCTGTAAGTCCGCACGACTATCTGTTGGCGCACTATCTGGCCAAAGCTGCTTTCGAGCGAGGCAATCAGAATGCACGCGTGCTCGTCGCGCAGACCATCGATCGCTACCTGAGCATGACCGCCGGCTATCAGAAGTACGGCACGAACCGATTCATCAATCAGAAGACCGGACAGGAGGAGCTGGCACCGATCGACCGCAACACGACGGACGCCGAGCGTGCGGTTTACGGAATTCAACCCATCGCCGAGCTGCTCAAGCAGTACCCGGAGGCGCCGCGGCGCCCGCCGCCTCGGTAGGCGCCCCGCAAAAGGAGTCGCAGCTTACTGCGGCACGCGCACTGCCCCGGCGGCAATGAGAGAATCGACGGACTCGATCACCGCTTGCAACGAGGTATACCGTGGCGCGTAGCCAAGTCGCTGACGCGCTTTCGCGATGCTGCAGTTCGGTGAATGGGCGATATGGTCCCACGTCGCTGCCGCCTCGTCTTCCGTCACGGTGTGTCGCCACTCGTCCCACGGCAGGAACCCCAGCTGCACTCGCCGTCCGAAGTGCGCGAACATCCCTTCCGCGTACGTGCGCAGAGTCAGCGGCGCTGGTGAGACGACGTGGAAGCTTTCGCCGATTGCATCGTCAGGGTGAGTTAGCACGAGCTCGAATGCCTGCGCGACATCGTCC
>DASWDV010000029.1:0-5418 GCA_036395075.1 Gemmatimonadaceae bacterium
AGCGATCGAGTCCGGCCGACTCGAGGCCGAGGGATGACAGAAAATCGGCGCGATCCTCCGGCGGCAGCTCCGCCAGCTCCGCCTCGATCTTGGCGGAGAATGGAACGACCTCTGCCTGCTCCCCACTTTTTTTCACCGCCTCACGGAGCGCCTTGAGGTGCGGGCCCTCTTCGCCCGATAGCTCCGCGTCGCTCACGTTTGCCGCGTAGAGGACGGGCTTGACGGTGAGCGGCGTGAGCGGCGCAAGGATGCTCTTTTCTGCCCCGGTGAGACGCGCTTCCCAAAGCCCTCTGCCCTCCTTGAGAAATCCATAGGCTTTTTCGAGAATCGGGAGCTCCGCCAGCGCTTCCTTGTCACCGGTCCGCGCCGAGCGACGCGTCTTGTCGAGCCGCTTCTCGAGCGAGGCGAGATCGGCGATCGCGAGCTCGAACTCGATGACCTCGCGATCGCGCACTGGATCGACCGCACCCATGACGTGCGTCACGTCGGGGTCCTCGAAGCAACGCACGACGTGAACGATCGCGTCGGTCTCGCGGATGTTCGACAGGAACTTATTGCCGAGTCCTTCGCCTTCCGCCGCGCCTTTGACGAGGCCAGCGATGTCGACGAACTGCACGACGGCGGGCACCGTTTTCTTTGGTCGGACGATCTCGGTCAGTTTATTGAGACGCGGGTCAGGGACCTCGACCATCCCCACATTGGGCTCGACGGTGCAGAAGGGGTAGTTCGCGGCCTCAGCTTTCGCAGCGGTGAGAGCGTTGAAGAGCGTTGATTTGCCGACGTTGGGGAGGCCGACGATTCCTAGCTTTAGCATTGTCGAAAAAAGTAATTGATCGGGTGTTTTCTACACTAAGTCACTTATAGGTCACGCATCGACGTCCGGCGCTCGATTGAAAAGATTCATCGCTCGCTCCGCACCATCCCGAATCCACGTCTCAACTGTGGCCGTTAGCTGAGGCATCAAGGCGAGGATATCGTCGCGCTCGTCGCGCGCGAACGGAGACAGTACGAAATCAGCGAGGTCCTTGTAGATCCCTTTCCGCTCTTCGCTCGGACCTACTCCGATGCGAAGCCTCGCGTACTCCTGCGTTCCCAACGCGTGCTCAATGCTCTTAAGGCCGTTGTGGCCGCCGGCGCTGCCGCGCGGCCGTATCCTGATTCTGCCAACGGGTAGCTGCACTTCATCGACTACGATGAGAAGATCTTTCGCCGCGCTCCAGAACGGCCGCCGCACGAAATTCTTGAGCGACTGTCCGCTCAGGTTCATGTAAGTCTGCGGCTTGACGAGCCTCACTTTCACGCCATCGACCGTTCCGTTCGCGACGTGCGATTCGGCGTCCTTTTTCCAGCCATCCAAACGCCAAACGTCGGCGAGGTGGTCGATCAACCACCAGCCGACGTTGTGACGTGTCGCGGCGTACTCGCGGCCCGGATTTCCGAGACCGACTATGACCTTCAAGGGCTACCCAATAATTACTTCTTGCCTGGCGACTCGCCGCCCTTCTTGCCGCCTGATTCGGCTCCGGCCTCGTCCTCTTCCTCTTCGCCCGGACCCTTGCCAATGACTTCAGGCTCGGCCGCTCCTTCCGCCGCACCCTCGACCGCCTCTGCCGCCGGTGCCTCTTCGATCACCGCGCGCGGAGCGGCAAGAACCGCAACCGACGTCTCGGGATCGTCGAGAATCTCGACGCCCTCAGGAAGCTTGATATCGCTGACGTGCAGCGAGTCGCCGATCACCATGTTGGTCACATCGAGCTCGACGTGATCCGGAATGTTGGACGGATCGACCTCGATCTCGAGCTCACGGAGCGTATGATCCAGAACGCCGCCCTCGAGCCGGACGCCTTCGGCGATTCCAGTGAGGACAATCGGAATGCTCACCGTGACTTTCTCGCCGGCCACCAGCGCCTGGAAATCGACGTGCAGAATCTGCCGCTTGAGCGGATGACGCTGGATCTCGCGAATCAACGTCTTCGAAGTCGTTCCGCCAAATGACACTTCGATAACCGTGCTCTCCGCCTGAATGTGGCCTAGCATTTTGTCGAGGTCGCGCGCGTTGAGCGACAGCGGCTGCGGCTCGCGCCCGTGGCCGTAAATCACCGCCGGAACCTGTCCGTTGCTGCGAAGCGAGCGCGCCGCGCCCTTGCCGGTGGTGTCGCGCGCTGTCGCGTTGAAAGAAACGATTGCCATTCTATTTCATCCTTTGGGGCGCGCTGATCTTTCTCCACGCCCATTCGATAATGTCCAATACCGCCGCCGCGAATTCCTTCGCGACCTTCTCGATCGCCTCAGCCATCTGCACCTCTGCCGCCTTTACCGCATGAACCTTCATTGCTCGAACAGCGAGCTCACGGACTGCTCGCTGTGAATGTAACGTATCGCCTTCGACAGAAGCTCTCCCACCGACAGCACGCACAGCGTCGAAAATCTCTTCGCCGCCGGAATCATGACGGTATCGGTGACCGTCACTTCCTTGATTGGCGCCTTGGAGAGTCTTTCCACCGACGAGCCGGAAAGAAGTGCGTGCGTCGCACAAACGTAGACGTCGCGCGCACCCAGATCCTTCAGAGCCTTTGCCGCTTCAGAGACCGTACCCGCGGTGTCGATCATGTCGTCCGCGAGCAAGCAATCTTTTCCTTCTACTTCACCGACGACGTTGACGACTTCGGACACGTTCGCCTGCGGCCGCCGCTTGTCGATGATCGCGAGTGAGCCGTTGAGCCTTTTCGCGAATCCTCTCGCCATCTTCGCTGATCCGACATCGGGGGCGACGACGACGAGCTCGTGCAAATTCTTTCTTCGATAATGCGAAACGAACACCGGCGCCGCATAAAGGTGGTCCACCGGAACATCGAAGAACCCCTGCAACTGGTGCTGGTGAAAATCAATTCCAAGTACTCGGTTGGCGCCGGCCGTCGTGATCATGTTCGCGAGCAGCTTGGCACCAATCGCGACCCGGGGCTGGTCCTTTCGGTCCTGCCTCGAGTATCCGTAGTAGGGCATCACGCACGTGATCCGCGCCGCTGACGCCCTGCGCGCCGCGTCGATCAGGAGCAGCAGCTCCATGATGTTGTCGGCCGGCGGATTTGTCGGCTGCACGATGAAGACGTCGTTGCCTCTGACGTTCTCATCGATGCGGACGAAGATCTCGCCGTCGGCGAAGCGGTTGACCGTCGTCTTGCAGAACGGCACATCCAGCGTTCGCGCTATCTCACCGCACAGCTCCGGGTTCCCGGGCCCGGCGATGAGCTTGAAGCCATGAGCGGGTACGGATAATCCGTCCATGCAGCCTTACAAGTTAGGTGGGCAAAGGACTTAGATCAATTGCCCCTGGTGGATTCGAACCACCATTACCGGATCCAAAGACCGATGTCCTGCCATTGGACGAAGGGGCAGCGGGAACGGAAAGCTAGTCCAGAATCTCCACAGGGACAACGCTCTCGGCCGTGCGCGTCATGATCGTCTTCGTCCCTTCTGGAACGACGAGTGGGGGAAGAGGCGCTTCCGGATCGACGGTGCGCGTGTAAATCCCGGGAACCTTGAAGACGGTCGATCCCGATCCGCTCAGCCGATAAAAGAGACCGTGACGATCGCCGCGCGAGAGCAAGGTGTCGATCGCGGGCCAACGCGCCCGCACTACCGACTCGAAATCGTTGAGCGACCGTCGCGCCGCCGAATCCCAATTCGTGAACATCTCGGCGGTAAGGTCGGGCGCAGCGGCGGCGGTTGGCTCAGCGCTCCGTGATGCATCGATGAGCGCGTATGCCTCGCCGGTGTCGACGCCGAAAGGCGGAAAAAAAAGCTGGATATCGCGGCGCGGTAGCGGCGGCAGCTCGAGAAGTTTCTCGCCCCGACCCCAACCGAGCGCCATCACGAAACCACTGGTAAGAAAGGGGACGTCGGATCCGAGTTGAGCAGCGAGGTCTCTCAGCGCCGCGGCGCTGAGCGGACTGGGCGATAGAGTGTTGAGTATGCGAAGCACAGCCGCGGCGTCCGCGCTTCCTCCGCCCAAGCCACCACCGATTGGAATCCGTTTCTTGATGACGATCTCGAATCCGCCCGGCCATCCGGTTTCGGCGGAGTACAGGGTCGCTGCTCGAAAGGCCAGGTTTTCTTCCTGTGGTTGGTCGCGCATGACGCCGCAACGCAGCATGCGCGCTTTCTCGCGCACATGCAGCCGCACGTCGTCTCCCAGCTCGAGCCGCAGGAATACGGTCTCGATCGAATGGTATCCGTCCGGGTTCTTGCCGAGCACGCGCAGCGACAGGTTGATTTTCGCTTGGGCGAGCGTTCTTCCGCCGCGGCGACTCATTCCGCTACGCCGCCCGCTGGCGGCCTATCGCGTTCGGTGATCTTCATCTGGCGAGGTCGGTCGCGGGCTGCAAGTCGCGCAGCTTCACGCCCAGCTGCGCGAAGTAGTACGCGCCAATGAGCGTGATCGGAATGAAAGTGAGGAGGTGATATCCGATTGCCCAGGTCGCCGCCTGCTGTTGGCTCACTCCGTAGAGTGAGAGACCCTGCACCGACATGTACTCGAAGATTCCGAAAAACCCCGGCAACGCGGGAACGGCTGTGCCCAGCGCGATAAAGGCCTGAAGAAAAAGCGCTGCTGAAAACGGAGCGGTGATTCCGACTGCCTTGAATGCAAGCCAGAAACCAATCGCGTTCAGCAGCCAATGCGCGACCGTCCAGCCGAGGACGGCGGCGAAGTGACCCGGGCTTCGCAGGACGCTCAGACCCTCGACGAAAGTCCCGAGCATTCTCCGCCCGCGCGCTTCCGCCGCTGGTGAGACACGTCGCGCAAACAGCTCAAACAACCTGAGCAGCTTTGACGGGAAGAAAACGAGCGCGTAGAGGCCGAATACCAGTATCAAAACGACGCCTCCGGAAGCGATCCCGAACGATCCGAGTGACCGTCCAGCGAGCGTCTGGGAGCTGGAAAGTGCAGGGTCGAGCAATGCCGTAGCAGCGAGGAGAAGGAGCACGATCGCGTCGAACAACCTGTCGACGACGAGGGAGGCAAGCGCGGTTGTAAACGGTATCCGCGTTTCCCTCGTGACGGCGTACGCTCTGGCGATCTCACCAGCGCGGGCGAGGGCGACATTGTTCACCATCATCCCGATTGCCGTCGCGCGCCAGAGCGGACCGAGTGCAACCCGGGATGCGACCGGCTGCAGGATTGTTCGCCATCTGATCGCCCGCAACGCGAAGATCGCTGTCGAGCAGAAGATGGCGGCGGCGAACAGAAGCGGGTTTGCCTGTGAAAGGCTGCGTCCGACCTCGGATGCCGAGATACCGTGCAGCGTCCAGTAGATGAGCGCCACGCTCAGTACGCCTCCGAGCGCGGCACGCCACCCCGGCTTCAAACTCTTACTCGGTCGAGGCGAGCTCTACGAGATCGACGAGCTCGTCAACGAG
>DASWDV010000030.1:0-7912 GCA_036395075.1 Gemmatimonadaceae bacterium
GCCGCCAGATTGAGCGCTGGTCGGATACGTCGCAGCGCCTCTGCCACACCGGCGGCGTGAAGGTCGCCGGAAGCTTCTCCGGCGACGAACAGCACTTTACGCATGGTGGTGTGCATGCCCAACGAGCGAAGGAAGAGTCAGCTCGATCTCCTTCACTATTCGCAGCGCGACACCCAGCGCCAGCCGTCCTTCATCGCCTGTAACGACAACATCACCCTTTCCCTGGAGCGCCGCGACGAAGCTCTCGAGCTCCAGCTTCAATGGCTCGCCGTCCGGCGCTTCGAGCTTGATGCGGTCGACAAATGCGGTGATGTCCGCTGGTGCGCTGCGGACCGAGAGTGGGTCGATGTCAGAGCGAAGGCGAAAGAACTCACCCGTGCCTGCTCCCAGGTCGAGCGACAGGTAACCACTTTGCTGGAATATCCGGATCTTTCTCTTTCTTTCGCGTGATATGCGGCTCGATGTGATGTTGGCTACGGCGCCCGACGTGAACGTGACACGCGCGTTCGCGATGTCAAGCATTGGTGTGAGAACCGGCACGCCGACCGCTGATATCTCCTTCGCGCCCGCACCGACGAGAGTGAGGAGTAGATCGATGTCGTGGATCATCAGATCGAGCACTACGGCGACATCTGATCCCCGGGGACTGAACGGCGCGAGCCGCTCACTATCGATAAAGCGTGGCTTCCTGACGTGGGGAAGCGCGGCACGAACGGCCCGGTTGAACCGTTCGATGTGACCGATCTGAACCATCACGCCCTGTTTGGTTGCCAGCTCGAGCAGCGCATCTGCCTCCTCGAGCGTCGTCGTGATCGGCTTCTCGATAAAAACGTGCTTGCCACGCGCGATCGCTGCGCTCGCAACGGCGAAATGCGCCGAGGTCGGGACGACGATGACAACGGCATCCGCCGCATCGAGCAGGCTCTCGAGTGATGAACAACTCCTGACACGAAGTTCCTTCTCCACTTCGGCGCGGCGCTCAGCGCGTGTCTCGACGAAGCCACTGAACTGGATGCCGGCCAGATCGCGCAGAATTCTTATGTGGTGAAAGCCCAGGCTTCCGGCGCCGACGACTCCGACGCGTGGAACGTGCGTCAAATCACAACCCCGCGCTCGCTCGCCTCGACAAACCGTAGCAACTCCTTCACCTCGGCAAGCGGCTCCAGCTCGTTCTGGGCCCGCTCGATCGCTTGCGTCACGTTCAGGTCGGATCGGAAGAGAAGCCGGTACGCGCGCTTAAGCTCTCGTATCGTCGTCTCGTCCAGTCCGCTGCGCTGCAACCCAACGGTGTTGAGGCCATAAAGCTTTACCGGATTGCCAACCGCCTTGAGGAAAGGAGGGATATCCTTTGCTACGCGCGAACATCCGCCGATGAAACTATGCCTGCCGATTCGCACGAACTGATGCGCGGCGCTCAACCCGGATATGATGGCGCGGTCTTCGACCGTGACATGACCAGCAAGCTGCACGACGTTCGACAGAATTACGTTGTCTCCAATGTGGCAATCATGAGCGAGATGCACGTACGACATCAGCAAGCAATTCTTCCCCACGCTCGTCTTGAACGAATGCGCCGTTCCGCGATTGATCGTCGTGTATTCGCGAATGACGGTTCCGTCGCCGATTTCTACCGTTGTCTCTTCCCCGGCGAACTTGAGATCCTGCGGCAGTCCGCCGAGAATCGTCCCGATCCCGACTTTGACGTCACGTCCGAGGGTAACATTTCGTTCGAGTGTCGCGCGTGGAGAGACGACACTGCCGGCACCGAGCGTGCAGCCTTCGCCGACGATCGCAAACGCGCCGATCTCGACATCGGGCGCAATATCCGCATCGGGCGAAATGATCGCCGTCGAATGTATTCTGGACGTCTTCATCGGTCGCGGATTGTCGCGGCCATGTCCGCCTCGACCACAACGTCGCCGTCAACTTTCCCCACCCCACGCATTTTGCACACAGTTCCTCGGAGCTGTACGACCTCGAGCTCGAAGCGCAGTTGATCGCCCGGTTTTACCGGGCGCCGGAACTTGACGTTATCCAGCGACATGAAATAAACGACCTTCGTATCAGGATCGGGAACCGACCCCAACAACAGCATGCCCCCAACCTGCGCCATCGCCTCGATGATGAGGACACCGGGCATTATGGGGTGGCCGGGAAAATGTCCCTGAAAAAATGGCTCGTTGATCGTGACGTTCTTTATCCCGACGATTCGCTTCTTCTCTTCTATCTCGATGATCCTGTCGACGAGCAGGAACGGATACCGGTGTGGCAGGACCTTCATGATGTCTTCGATGGCGAATGTCGCCTTCTTGTCTTCCATCCTGTTCTCCTTTCCGCAGACCTTCACCATTTCTCTAACGAGCGTAACCGTTCCACGGTGGCTCGGCTTCATCGCTACGATACGCGCTCGGACACGTGCGCCAGCCAGCGCAAGATCCCCTACACAGTCGAGCGCCTTGTGGCGAACGAACTCGTCGCTCCAGCGCAGCTCACCACTGAGAATATCGCTGTCGTCGAGCACAACCGCATTCTCCAGAGAGGCGCCCTTTATCAGCCCCTTCGCGCGCAGAGCATCGACTTCGTGAACGAAGCCGAACGTCCGCGCTCGCGACAGATCATTTGTAAACGATCCGGCGTCCACGACGAAGCGACGGTGCTGCTTTCCGATCAGCGGATGCGGGAATTCGATCGTCACGTCGAGCTCGAGCTGGTCCGAAGGGTAGGCTTCGTAAACCGAAGCTCCGTCGATTATCCTCACTGGCTCGGTGAGATCCAGAAAATCCGGTTCTCCGTCGACAGTGGCAACTCCCGCCGCAATCAATGCTGATACGAACCCCGCAGCGCTACCGTCGAGGATCGGAGGCTCCGGTCCGCTCATGTCGATGATGACGTCATCAATCCCGAGCCCGCTCACCGCCGCCAGAACGTGTTCGACGGTATGGATCGCGTGCTCACCCTTGCCCAGCTGCGTCCGCCGCTCGCTGGCGCTGACCTCGCCGACGTGCGCGCGAATCCGTGGCGTGCCAATGCAGTCGGTGCGACGAAAAACGATTCCTTGTCTGGCTGTAGCCGGCTGGAATGTGACGGTGCACGGCACGCCCAGATGCAATCCTATTCCTTCCAAGGCCGCCGGACGGGCCAGCGTCCTTCGACTCACCTGGATTCGGGCTCTGCCAGGAGTTTCTCCAGACGGCGTATCATCCCGGCCAATTTAAACAATGCGGCCGATGCACGAAGCGAATCCCGGTGCGGGCGAGCCGGATATCCCGACCACGTCTCGCCGGCCGGAATGTCGCCGAAAACTCCGGCCTGTGCGGCGAGGCGCGCGCCAGCCCCAATGGAAAGGTGACCGCTGATCCCTGCCTGGCCGGCGAGTATCGCGCCGTCGCCAATCGTCACTGACCCGGCGACTCCTACTTGCGCCATTACGAGACACTTCTCTCCGATTCGGACGTTGTGCGCGATGTGAACGAGATTGTCGATCTTCGTTCCATTTCCGACGACGGTGTCGTCGATGCTGCCGCGGTCGATCGTTGTGTTCGCGCCAATCTCGACGTCGTCACCGATGATGCACTGCCCAATATGGGGTATCTTCTGGTGCGCGCCGCTTTGAAACACGTACCCGAACCCATCGCAAGCGATGCGGGCGCCCGAATGGACCACCGTGCGCGCGCCGATAGTGGCTCCCGAGTAAAGCGTGACGCCGGGCCAGAGATGTGCACCGGCTCCAATCGAGACACCGTCCCCGACGACGCAGTGAGAGCCGATGACTGCTCCGTCGCCGATGTTCGCACGCGCCCCAATCACTGCGTATTCGTCCACCGAGACTCCTTTCCCCAGAGCCACGCCCTTTCCGATCCGCGCGGTCGCGGCAATTCCTGGTAGCGGAATCCGCGGCGGGTAAAGTTTCGGCAGCAGAACAAGTAGCTTCTCCAGCGGCTGGGCCACAATTATTCGCGCGCGCGGAGCACCCGCGACATCGCGAAACTCCGGATCGACCAGAACCACGCCGGCGTTCGTCGTTGCCATCATCGGCGTGTACTTACTGCTCGAGAGAATGCTGAGGTGCGTCGCTTGAGCGCGGTCGAGGGGAGCGATCCCGCTGACTGCAGCTTTGCCGTCACCTACGAGTTCGCCGGCCAGAAGCGCCGCAATAGCCTCAGCGGTGATGGTGCTAGCACCATCACCGCTGGTTGAATCTTTGGCTACCGCGTTGACACTCACTTCTTTGGCCGAGTCACTCCCGCGGGCTGTGGGACTACTCCGCCCGGTGTCGCAGGAGTCGCGCCCTGAGATTTGAGCCGGGCGAGGACGCGGTCGGTCAGGTCTAGTCGCTTGTCAGCAGCCACGACCACGCTCACTTGCGATCCTACATCGAAAATGAAGGCGTAGCCATCCTCGGCGCGAATCGCTTCGATGACACTTTGTACGCGCTCCATGATCGGCTTCACGAGCTGCGCCTGGCGCGCCTGCATCGTCGAGTCGAGCCCACGTGCCCGCGCTTGGTATTCGACCTCACGCTGCCCGATGCTCGCCCGGCGCGTCTCGCGGGTCGCGCTGTCGAGCTTTGGCGCCTCACGGTCGAACGCGGCCATCAGCGTGCGGAGCGAATCATCCATCCGCTGGATCTGTTGGCGGTAAACGCCAACCTCCCTATCGAATTGCGCTTCAGCCTCGGCGCGGCCGGGAGCCTGCTGCAGAAGCTGAGCGGAATTTATGTAGCCGATCTTGACGGCCGCCGGCGGAGCTTGCGTCGCCTGTGCTCCACCCGTTCCGACGAGCATCAGTGACGTGACCAGTGCGACGGCATTCGCACGGAAAAGCACTCCCATCTATGACTCCAGTTTTAGAAGAATTGTCCGAGTTTGAAGTGGAGCTTCCAGCCCGGTGCGGGCCGCCCCTGTGCGTCAATCTTGTCGAACCCATACCCGATGTCCACACCCAAAGGTCCCAATGGGCTCAAGGTGCTTACTCCGAACCCGGCACTCCTGAAGAGTCGGGTCGGGTCGAACTCCCGTGGCTTGTTCCAGACGTTGCCGCCTTCGAAGAACGTGTTCAGGTAAAGCGATTGGTTGACTCTAAGGCCAACTTCGCCAGTTCCGACGAAAAATGCGTTGCCGAATGAGGACCGGCTCGCCTGCGTGTCTCCGGTTGGGTTGTATCCGCTGGGCGTGACTGAAAACTCGTCGTATCCGCGGAGCTGCTCGCCGTACTGAGTTCCGCCCAGCGCAAAAGCCTGAGTCGAGAAAAACGGACCCGGATTGCCAAACACGGCGCCACTCCGCGCAGACAAACCCACGATGAACATCATCGGCTCGCCTCCGAGCAGGCTGCCGCCGATATGTCCAATTGGCGCATACGACTTGAGCTCAGTGGTGTAGCGCTGGAACTGCGCCGTTCCGCCCAAAGGTCCGCCATTGAACTGGGCGTTGAAAGACTGGAGGCCGCCATCGGCGGGAAATGGAAGACCCGTCCGCGTATCGTGCTGCGCGGTAAATCCGAGCGTCGAACGGAAACAATTCTTGCACGCCTGCGCGACCGTGCTCAGGAATCCATCGCTGGTATAATTGACCTTCTCTCCGCCGTACGACACGAAGAGTCGGGTGTAGATCGACTGTGGAACCGGGAAGCCAAGTTGAAGCTGGCCTCCGGTTCTGATGATTCCCCCGAGGTCGGCAACGGTATAGCGAGAGCGGGTGTGATAGGCGGTAAGGCTGCCCGAGATGCGCGACTGGCGGATGTTCGGATCGCTATAGGTCGCATTGAAGTCGCTCAGGTAGCGCCCGAACTGCCACTGCACCTGCGCCCGCTTGCAGCGTCCGAGGAGATTCGGCTGATCGAGACTGATAAACCCGCCGAGACCGGTCCCTTGACCCATGGACGCGCCGAAGTTGACGTTGCCCGTTCGCTTCTCTTTCACGTTGAAGACTATGTCGACATCTCCCTGATCTCCGCTTGGCCGCGTTTCCGGGGCGGTCATCGGCGTCTCGAAAAAATTGAGGTTGCCGATGTTCTGGTAGCTGCGAATCAGATAGTTGCGATTGAAGACCTGGCCGGGCGCGAGCACTATCTGCTCGCGGATACAGGATTCGTGCGTGTAGTCATTGCCGGCGATCTCGATTCTGTTGACGATGGCGGGCGAACGCTCGTCGATCTCCCAGCGCAGATTGACGGTGCGCACGGAGTCGTTGCCGGGAACCCTTTCCGTGACCGGACGGATGTTCGCGTAGATGTAGCCTTCGTCATTGTAGGCTTCCATCAACTTTTGCTGGGCGTCGTCCCACCTTGCTTCGTCGAAAGTGTTTGGCGGGTTGACATAACCGCGGCGGATAATCCCTGTCGCCTTCTGCACGAGCGTGGTCTGCGTTTTGTCGCCGAACGGATAAAATGCCTTGATCTGCTCGGTGGAGAATCGACGATTACCGATCGCTTCGAAATTTCCAACCTTATAACGCGGACCTTCGATGACTGTAATGTCGATCAGGCCTTTGCCCTTGGCGCGGTCGACGATCAACGTGTCCTTGACGATTCTGAAGTCGATATAGCCGCGGCCCGCGTAGAGCTGCGGAATTTTCTCGCTGAGGTCCTGCGCGTACTTCGCGTCGTCGAGCTCGCCATTGCGCGTCCACAGGAAGCCCTCGGGCTTCGTGTCCATCGCCGCAACGATGTCAGCGTCGGAGACTTTGGTGTTGCCGTTGATACGGATCCCGGAAATCGCCAGTCGACGCCCCTCATCGATCAGGAAGTTGATCGTCAGCTTGCCGTCGGTAACCGTCGATTCCGGCTTCACGCTCGCGAGGTAATAGCCGTTGCTCTCGTAGAGCGAGTCGACGCTGGCGATCGCCTTCGCAATCTTGCCCGGATCAACGGGTCCGCCCGTCGGAAAGCTCAGCTTCTCTTTCACATCCTTGGGCGACACTCTATCCGCTCCGATCACTTTGTAAGCGGTAAGAGTTGGGCGCTCGCGGACCTGGATTACCAGCGTCGCCTTGGCCGGCGTTTGCGACACCCGGCAGATGATCTGAACATCGTCGAACTGAGCCGTGGCGTAGAGCGCCTTGATGGCGGTCTGGATATCGTGGACGTTGAGCTGTGTCCCAGTCGACAGGCCGGCCGTGGAACGGACCGCTGCGCTATCGACGCGCGAGTTTCCGGTAACGACTATTGCTTCAGGGGTCGAGCACGCTCCGGGCGCGCTCTCCTGGGCGTACAGGGAAGCAGCGCCGGCAGCAGTGAGCGCCAGCGTGTATATAGCAATTTTCTGCATAACACAAATATACACTAGTCAGTTTGGTGGAGGTCCTCTGGGAAAAGCGCGAGCACCGCGCTCAGCCTCGCCTCGAGGACTGGGAAAAGCGCGAGCACCGTGCGCAGCTGATTAGACAAAGGGGCTGCCGGAGAGTTGCCTCTCCAGCAGCCCCTTGATGCGCAGCGGACCTCTTACGCTTTGGGCGACCCGCTCAGTACGCGGAAGTCGAGCTTCTCGCCGTCGGCAGCGAGATCGACTTCGATCTCGTCGCCCTTGGAGAATTCGGCTAAAAGGATTTTCTCCGAGAGCGGATCCTCGATGAACTTTTGGATGGCCCTCTTGAGAGGACGGGCTCCGAATTTTTCGT
The DNA here is from genome assembly GCA_036395075.1 of Gemmatimonadaceae bacterium. Classification (GTDB taxonomy): domain Bacteria; phylum Gemmatimonadota; class Gemmatimonadetes; order Gemmatimonadales; family Gemmatimonadaceae; genus UBA4720. The sequence continues at coordinate 7,617 of DASWDV010000030.1, forward strand.
CGTAGCCGTGTTTCACCAGGAAGCCTGAGCCCGCCTCGGTGAGCTTCAGCGTCAGCTCTTCGTCTCCAAGCCGCTTCTGAACGTCCTTGAGCAGAATGCCCACGATCTCGGCGATGTTCGCTTGCGACAGCGGGTGGAAAACGATCACGTCGTCGAGTCTGTTGAGGAATTCGGGATTGAAGGTGTGCTGCATTTCTTCCTTCACTTTTTCCGCAATGCGCTCGAAGTTGGACTTCTGGTCAGGCGCGTGGAATCCGAGTCCGCGACCCTTGGTGATGTCGCGAGCGCCGACGTTC
>DASWDV010000031.1:0-2947 GCA_036395075.1 Gemmatimonadaceae bacterium
CGGCCAACCAGAAGAAGGTGTTCTTCAACCTCCGCAAGGCCCAGAGCAAAATCTCCATCCTCGACGATGGCGATATGCGGCTGGACCAGGTGAAGATCATCGCCCGGCGGATCGGCGTCACCGAAACGGACGTGATTTACATGAACGGCCGACTCGTCGGCGACGCCTCGCTCAACGCACCGATCCGTGACGACGGCGATTCCGGCGAGTGGCAGGACTGGCTGGTGGACGAATCCCCGGACCAGGAGACGACGCTCGCCGCGCGCGAGGAGTTCGATAACCGTCGCAAGACGCTGTCCGATGCGCTCACCGTGCTCAACAAGCGCGAGCGGCGCATCTTCGAGACGCGCCGGCTCGCCGAGGAGCAGATCACGCTCGTGGAGCTGGCCGAGGAATTCGGCGTCTCGCGCGAGCGTGTGCGCCAGATCGAGGTGGGCGCTTTCGCGAAGGTGCAGAACGCAGTGAAGCAGCGCGTCGCGGCGATGGCGACCCCGCCGCCTCTGCAGGTGCGTTAGCTTCCACCCCTCTCCCGTGGTGGGAGAAACTGACGATGGACGTGTCGCTATAGGTACGTTTTACAGCAACCGAACGACGCGAGAGGGGCGCTGCTCACCGGGTGCTGATCGAGCCCTCGCTCGGCGATCCATGCACGGCACTTTGCTCATCGATTGGGCGCCCAAGCCGCGCGCTGCAGATGGAAAGTTATCCGAAGTTTCATAATGAAGTCGGGGTGCCGATCGTGCGCATTGGCTGTCGCGAGTTCAAATGCATTGGGGATAAACCGCCGCAAGATCACCCACACATCTACCTCAATATGGGCGATGCCAGTGAGATCGTCTGCCCATATTGCTCTACGCTGTTCCGCTTCGATCCGAGCTTGGGCGCACACGAAGCTGATCCGGCAGATTGCGCTTACGGTGACAGGGACTGAGTTGAAAAGCAGCAACGCTGCTTCCTTCGTCATGCCGGCCGCAGCCAACCAGCGCCACCACGCGTCGTTCGGCCTCATGATCGCCGGAGACCTCAGCCGCGATCGAGCGCCCCTGCTCATAGCCGTGATCATGAGGCATGTTGGCGAGGCAGGTATTTGTCATTTCGCTTGACGGAAGATGGTATATCCATAATTCTGGATGTATGGAATCCGAGAGTGCAATTTTTGCTCTGGCTGCGCTTGCGCAACGTACGCGGCTGGAAGTGTTCCGCCTCTTGGCGAAGCACGAACCCGATGGCGTCCCTGCTGGCGAATTGGCCCGGCTGTTGAACGTCCCGCAAAATACGATGTCGGCGCATCTGTCCGTGCTGTTGCGTGCTGGTTTGGTGACATCTGAGCGCCAAAGCCGCTCGATCATTTACCGGGCCAACCTTCGCGCATTTCAAGCTGTCGCGCTCTTCCTTTTGCAAGACTGCTGCGGCGGACACCCCGAGGTATGTGCACCGCTTATCGAGAGCCTCACACCCTGTTGTCCACCACAGAAGGAAAAACAACGTCATCGACGTTACGATCGCACGGCTGCGTCGCAAGATCGACGAACCCTACGAAAGAAAGTTGCTGCACACAGTCCGCGGCCTTGGCTACCTTCTGAGCGGGAGGCAAGCATGAGGTTCCGCCCGCCAAGCGTGCGCGCACGGCTTACGTTCTGGCACGCTGGCGTGCTGACGCTGATCGTGTGCATGTTTTCCGCAGGCATTCTACTTTTCGTCGAGGCTCGTCTTTACGCCGGGTTGGACGCGCAACTCGGCCAAGAGATCGCGACCATCGGTAAGGTCTATCGCGAGGAACCGGAGGAACTGAAGGATTTGGCCTCCCACTGGGGCATCACATTGTTCCAGGTGGACGAGGGCGGCGGCATCCGTCGGCAGACCGAGGCATGGGAGCGAGAAGGACTGTCACGCGCGCTGCAAACAGGCGACTCGACATCGCCGCTGTCGTGGACGGCGCCGGACGGTCGTCGCTATCGTATCCATCGCGTTTCTGAATCGTCCTATCGCGTGGCCGCCGCGGTTGAGGAAGCCTCCCTGCGGGACACGCTCTGGACGCTCGCAGTCATCCTCGCGATGGGTATTCCCTTCGCTGCCGGCCTGGCGATCGCGGGAGGCTACTTCCTTGCCGGTCGCGTACTCTCTCCGGTCGGCGCCATGGCGCAAAAGGCCCGGGAGATCACCGCGGAATCGCTCGCCAAACGGCTTCCGGTCGATAACGCCCAGGACGAGTTCGGGCGGCTCGCGACAGTATTCAATGACACGCTATCCCGTCTGCAAGATGCGTTCGAACGACTGCGCCGTTTCACGGCCGATGCTTCGCACGAGCTACGCACCCCACTCACCGCGATGCGCAGCGTGGGGGAGGTGGCGCTGCAGAACACACTGGATGCCGTTACCTATCGCGACGTCATCGGCAGCATGCTGGAGGAGGTAGACAGGCTCACGCGGCTTGTCGAGAGCCTTCTGATCCTCACGCGCGCCGACTCGGGAAAGATCCAGCTGGCGCCAGAGGCCCTGGATCTTGGAGGCTTGGCGGGACATGTCATCGATCAGCTCCGCGTGCTCGCTGACGAAAAGCAGCAAGAGCTTACGCTCCAAACTCCGATCCGAGTCCATGCTACGGGAGACGCCGCGCTCATTCGTCATGCGCTCATGAATCTGATACATAATGCAATAAAATACACCCCGAATGGCGGCACGATCACTGTCGAAGTGAATGCGACGGGCGGGCGGGCCATGATCGAGGTACGAGACACGGGACCGGGGATTCCTGCCGAGCATCGGGATCGCATTTTCGATCGCTTCTATCGCGTCGACGCTAGCCGCTCGAGGGAAGAGGGCGGGGTCGGACTGGGGCTCGCAATCGCTCGCTGGGCGGTTGAGGCGAACGGCGGACAAATCGAACTCGCAAGTGAAGGGACGGATGGAAGCTTGTTCCGGGTCATTCTACCGGCTCCGGATGATT
>DASWDV010000032.1:0-7337 GCA_036395075.1 Gemmatimonadaceae bacterium
CGATCAGCATCGAGTCGCACTGCGTGTAATTACGCGCGCCTTCCGCTTTGGGCAGGACGCGAACCAGGCCGCGATAGCTGTTGTTCCCCTGCCCCGCCGATATGCCCTTTGAGACAATCGTTGACTTCGTGTTCCTGCCGATGTGGATCATCTTGGTGCCGGTATCCGCCTGCTGCTTTCTGTTGACGACGGCGACGGAATAGAACTCACCGACCGAGTTGTCGCCCTGGAGAATCACACTCGGATACTTCCACGTGATGGCGGATCCCGTCTCCACCTGTGTCCACGATATCTTCGAGTTGACGCCGGCTGCCTTGCCGCGCTTCGTGACGAAGTTGTAGATCCCGCCCTTTCCCTCGGCGTCGCCCGAGTACCAGTTCTGCACCGTCGAATATTTCACGGTCGCGTTGTCGAGCGCGATCAGCTCGACGACCGCCGCGTGCAACTGGTTCTCGTCGCGCTTGGGCGCCGTGCACCCCTCGAGGTAACTCACGGAGGCGCCTTCGTCGGCGATGATAAGCGTGCGCTCGAACTGTCCGGTGTTCTTGCTGTTGATGCGGAAGTAGGTCGAGAGCTCCATCGGACACTTCACGCCCTTCGGCACGTACGCGAACGATCCGTCGCTGAACACCGCCGCGTTCAGCGCGGCAAAAAAATTGTCGCTGTGCGGAACGACGCTTCCGAGATACTTCTCGACCAGCTCAGGGTGATTTTGGACGGCTTCACCAAACGAGCAGAAGATGATTCCGTGTTTTCCGAGCTCCTCTCGCATCGTCGTTCCGACGGAGACGCTGTCGAAAATCGCGTCAACCGCCACCCCGGCAAGCATCTTTTGCTCGTTGAGCGAGATGCCGAGCTTCTCGTAGGTGCGAAGGAGCTCGGGATCGACTTCGTCCAGGCTCTGCAGCGGCTTGACGCTCTTCGGCGCGGAGTAATAGACCAGAGAGTTGTAGTCGATGGCCGGGTACCGCACGTTCCCCCAGTGCGGCTCTTTCATCGTGAGCCAACGACGGTAGGCCTTGAGGCGCCATTCCAGCATGAACTCCGGCTCGTTCTTTTTTGCGGAGATCGTGCGGATGATGTCCTCATTGAGCCCGGCCGGGACGGTATCCGTCTCTACATCGGTGACGAACCCGTACGCGTACTCGCGGTTGACCAGCGCCTCAATTCCCGAGCTCATTCCACTCCTTGGCGTTTCTATACTTCCCCTCGTAGATTGAATCTAAAGCAATTCTGTCGGGATAGTCAAGCGAACACCTGTCTTCCTATCCCATTGTCTCGTCAGCACTTAGGCTGTTGCGAAATGTGCACTGCGGACCGGCTTCCATCCATGCGAGGACCTAAATGACGGCGTCGAGAGGCCTCAAATGACGGGCGCATCGAGACCCGTTTTCGAGTCGCTCGATGGCAATCCGGAGTTTGAGCCGGTGGCTTCGGTTGGCGAGCTGACTGAGGGAACCGTTCTACAACGGGTGCGCTCCAGCGGTGACACGATCTGCCTCGTGCGGCACAACGACGAGATCTCCGCCCTGAGCGATATCTGCACCCATCAGCATTTTTCGATGTCACTCGGCGACCTGCTTCACGATGGAACGCTGCAATGCGCCTGGCATGGTGCTCGGTACGACTGTCGGACGGGCGAGGTGAAGCAAGTGCCCGCGACGAGCCCGCTCCCGGTTTTTCAGTTGCGCCTCGAAGGCGACAAGATCCTGGTCGGACCGCGCTGCCGCCGAATCGACGGGAAGTACGAGACATCGACGGTGCGAGTGCCATGAGACTGCGCCGGGATTCAGAGCTCTCGGATTTAACGGTCCGAGCGGATTTTCCGCTTTTCGTCAATAATCCGGGGTTACACTACCTCGACTCCGCGGCGACATCGCAGAAGCCGAGGGTGGTTCTGGATGCGCTGCGTGATTTCTACGAGACGGCGAACGCCAATCCGCATCGCGGCGCGTATTCGCTCTCCGTGCGCGCGACAGAGTGCTACCACCAGGCTCGCGTACGCACCGCGGAATTTCTCGGCGTAAGCGATTCGGATTGTCTCATCTTCACGCGCGGGACCACGGAAGGCCTGAATCTGGTCGCTGGCTCGTGGGGAATGGCAAACATCGCGACGGGTGACGAGATCGTCGCGACGGCGATGGATCACCACGCGAATTTCGTCCCGTGGCAGGTCCTCGCAATGAGGAAAGGCGCCAGGTTCAGATTGTGCGAGCTTACGCCCGACGGGAAGATCGACCTCGATTTCCTGAGTGATCTGCTCAACGAGCGCACCAGGATCGTAGCGCTGAGTCACGTATCGAACGCGCTGGGCACGATCAATCCCATCGCGGAGATCTCCCGGATGGTGCGTGAGAAAACGGGCGCGATTATCGTCTGCGACGGCGCGCAGAGCGCTCCGCATTTTCCGGTCTCCTTCGATTCGCTCGGCGTCGACTTCTACGCGTTCAGCGGTCACAAAATGCTGGGGCCGATGGGAATCGGCGGATTGATCGGCAGGCGTGAGATGCTCGAGGAGATGCCACCCTACCAGACGGGCGGCGACATGATCGAGTTCGTGCACGACGATCGCACGACGTGGAATGTGCTTCCGCACAAATTCGAGGCGGGCACTCCCAATGCCGCCAACGCGGTGGGGCTGGCCGCGGCAGTCGAGTACCTCGACACCATCGGTATGGATCGCGTACGATCGCACGAACGTGTGCTGATGTCCGTAGCGCAGACCCGGCTCGAAGCGATCGAGGGCCTACGCATTTATGGGCCCCCGGCGGATGAGCGGAGCGGGGTCGTGAGCTTCACGCTCGGTGACGTGCATCCCCACGACCTCGCGACGATTCTGGATGGCGAGGGAGTCTGCATCCGCGCGGGGCATCACTGTGCGCAGCCATTGATGCGTCGGCTCGACGTGCCAGCGACAGCGCGCGCGTCGTTCTACGTCTACAACGACGAGACGGACATCGACGCGCTCGTGGCGGGAATTCTAAAGGCGCGAGAGATCTTCGGCTATGTGTCGGCTTAAAGGGTACGGCGCTGAGCATCATGCCACAGAATAGGACTTCGGCCGAAATCTCTGCGCTTTATCAGGAGATGATTCTGGATCACTATCGACGGCCGCGAAACAAGGGGACGCTCGAGAATCCGGACGCGTCCGTCGAGACCAAGAATCCGTTGTGCGGCGACGAGATCAGTCTTCAGGTTGCGTTCGCCGGCGACAGCGTGTGCGATCTGAAGTTCTCGGGACGGGGCTGCTCCATATCGCAGGCGTCGGCGTCGATGATGACGCAGCTGGTGAAGGGCAAGAGCACTGAGGAGATCGAGGCGATCAGGAAACAGTTCCGAGGTCTCATGCTCGGCGATTCATCGGTCGCGGAGGATCCTCAGCTCGGATCACTGCGCGCGTTGTCTGGCGTGGCAAGGTTTCCGGCGCGAGTGAAGTGCGCTCTGCTCGCCTGGAACGCGCTGGAAGGCGCACTTGCGACACACAAATAATATTGCCGTTGGTTAAGAGGTATCTCGCGCCAAGCGACTACTCCGCGACAGACGCCTGGCGTCTCATCGAGTGGTGTCTGAGCATCGGCGCCGATGAATTCACGATCGACTGCGTGGAGACGGACTCGCGGGCCGGGAAGGTGTGGAGTCGCTTTGACAAAAGCGTTCAACAATTCTTTCGCGGCGAACAAACTCGCGAGCGCATGAGCGGCCGCACTGCGGACGACCTGACACGGACAACGAAACTCTGGTCCTTGAACGACACCACAGTAGAGGCCTTGAAGCGCGCGTTGCCAAGCGGCGTTCTCGCATACGACCCGATGGATGCGGGGTGGTTCGAAGATCCGGTTTTTTACCGCGCGGGAAATCTCATGTTGGGGGTTCTTTCACACGAGGCGTTTGCGGTTCTTCGATTATCGGAAGTCGAGGTCGAGCAACTCGCCAAGGCTGGATTCCCGAGTCATGATTCCGTGCCAAGGATTGGCTGAGGAGCCCTCGTCAAATGCTCTCAAGCCTTTTTAGGCGCTAACGGCAGCGGGCGCCTTTGTGGAACGCTGAGGGCCCCGAGAGGAGCGTAAATCGATTGTCCCCTGATTCGGAAAAAAAACGTTAGACGCCGGCTGGACTCGGTGATAACGTTGGTCCATGCGTTCAACGGCACTCCTTGTAACCGCGCTAGTCGCGGGTATTTCTGTACGCTCCTATCCCCAGTGCTATCCGCCGCGGCCCGCACCCGTATCAGCCGAGCCGGAGCAATGGGAAGGAGAAATTGCCCAGTTCGAGGCAGAGGATCGCCGGAACCCTCCCCCCAGGGGAGGAGTGCTGTTCGTCGGCGGATCGTCGATCCGCTTATGGCCTGATCTCGAGGCAGATTTTCCTGGCGTTCAGCTGCTCCAACGCGGGTTCGGCGGCGCTCAGCTCTGGCAAGTCGTTTACTATGCTCCGCGCATCGTCCTGCCCTACTGCCCCCGGTTGATCGTGCTGTATGCCGGCGACAATGATCTGGATTCCGGTTACCCGCCGGACTCGGTATTTAGCGCGTATAAGAGGTTTGTCGCTCTCGTTCGCCGTACGCTCCCGAGCACCCGGATCGCATTCATCGCAATCAAGCCGAGCGGCGCACGATGGGCCCGGGCGAGCCAGATAAGGGCGACGAACGCGTTGGTGCGCCACTTCGCGGCGAAAGACCCGAAGCAGATCTACGTAGATGTATATACGCCGATGCTGGGCGCGGATAGCATGCCCCGGAATGCATTGTTCCTCGAGGACAAGCTGCACCTTAACGCGCAGGGATATGCGCTTTGGCGTGACCTCCTTGCGCCCGTCGTGCGTGGATCGCTGCACTGACACGCAAGATCTCGCATTGCGGGCGACCGCTGACGCCCCGATGGGGCTCGAAAGGTCGTGAGATCGGACTGGATAGGTTAGGCTTCATGTACCGCAATGCTCCACCAACTTCGCACAGCAAGACCTTCGCTTACCTCTGCACCGACCGATGACCGAACCGAACGATCCCGTTGCCTCTCGCTGGAGCGCTCCTCCGAGCTCCAAGGCCAAAAACGCGGTACAGCGATCCGTCACGGCACTGTTGGACGAGCTTGCGCCCGAGCGGGTGTTGAAGCGTGGCGAGCATCTCAGCGTGCCGGTCGAACAGCATCGCACGCCGACTGGGTGCGTACTTCAGGCCGCGACGGCAGCGGTGAGCGTGTCCTGGTTCTCAGGTGGCGGCAACGACCCGGGACTCGGCGAACTGCACGTGGTCGTGTGGCGCGGCATCGTTTCTCGCCGCGGCTCACCAAAACGTCGGGAAGGCGCGACTGTCGTTCGTGAGATGGTGCTGTATCCGACAGAAAGCTCGTCGGGCAAATGGGTGTGGCGAGCGGCTGATGGCGCTGAGCATGATACCACCGAGCTTGCCGGACTTTGCACGAGGCTGCTCGACGAGCAAGTGAGCAGCGGTGGGTCCGCGGCGTGATCGGCGAAGGTGATCCGGCTCCTCGATTCTCGCTACCTGCCGATGACGGGAGCATCGTAACGCTCGATTCTGTCGCCGGAAGGAATGTCGTCCTGTTTTTCTATCCCAAGGACAACACATCGGGCTGAACGCAGGAAGCGTCGGATTTTCGCGACGCGTTTCCCCGGTTCGGGGAGATCAGTGCGGAAGTGATTGGCGTAAGCCCTGATAACATCGAGTCACACCGCAAATTCAAGAAAAAGCTTTCGCTGCCTTTCAGACTCCTGGCAGACGAAGAGCACAAGCTCGCTGATGCATTCGGCATCTGGAAGGAGAAATCCATGTACGGGCGCAAGTACATGGGGGTTGAGCGCACGACGGTGATCATCGATCGGAAGGGGCGTGTCGCGCGGATCTTTCCGAAAGTCCAGATTCCGGGACACGCCGAGGAAGTGGAACGAGCGGTTCGCGAGCTAAAGACCTGACTCGTGTAGGCCTCTACCGCTTAGCCGGAGACAATCCCGGCATCGGCTCATCAGCCGTAGGCCCATAGATCGAAGGAACCGGCACATCGATCAGTCGCAGGTACACAGTGAGCTGGCCGCGATGGTGGACTAGATGGTTGATGGTCTGCCGCACGATCACGCCGCGCGGAGCCGTGAAAAACACCTGCTCGCCGCGCTTCAGTGACCATGGCACCGTGAAGTCCGAATCCTTCGCCGAGGCGATAGCTCGCCGCGCTTCTTTGACGTGCTTGTCGAAGGTCTCGAGAAGATCCTCTGTCTTCTCGTAAGAGTAGCCGGGATACTCCCCCAGATTCAGGGAGGTCTGCGTCACGGCATTGGTGATCCAACCCGGCATTCCCGAGACGAGCTGCGTCAGGTGGCCAAGTGAAAACGATTTCGGGTGAGGCTTCCAGCTTCCTTTTTCGGTCGGAACGCGCTCCACTACCCTGCGCGTGGTGGTCATTTCCTGGTCGAACTCCGGTAACAGCGTTTCGGCGATGCTCATAAAATCTCCACGGTTGGGAATGCGGTTCTGATCTTCCGTATCATGTCGCATGGCAGTGACGCGCGCGAGATGTCCGGCACGCCATAGCCTCACCCATTCATCCGATACCGTAGCGACGTCGACCAGGTGAACGTGAAGGAGCTTCCTTCACCAACAGGTTCGCATGTCAGCACAGAAATCTGAAAGCACTGTGTCCGAGCTGTCGTCCCAGCTCGCGGCAGCGGTGGAGACTGCCGCCAACTCGATTGTCGCCATTCACGCCCGTCGACGCATCCCATCGAGCGGAATCGTCTGGCGCGATGGAATCATCGTCAGTGCCAGTCACACGGTCAGGCGCGAGGACGACGCCCCAATCACTCTTCCAAACGGCGATTCGGTCGAAGCGAAGATCGCGGGCCGGGACTCCGCGACCGACCTGATCGCGTTGCGTGTCGAGACCGGCGTCACGAAATACATTGCGCCGCGGGCGGACCCGAGCTCTCTCCGCGTCGGCTCACTCGTGCTGGCCGTGGGGCGGCCGGGTCGCAACGCGTCCGCGAGCTTCGGCATCGTCAGTGCTGTGGGTGACGGCTGGCGTACGTGGCAGGGTGCGCGCATCGAGCGGGTTCTCAGGCTCGATCTCTCGGTGTACGACGGTTTTTCCGGCGGCGCTCTCGTTGACGCGTCCGGCGCGGTGCTCGGTCTCAATAACTCCGCGCTTGCGCGTGGGACACCGATGGCGCTACCGGTTGCCGCGGTGGATCGCGTTGTCGACGAGCTTCTCGAGCGCGGTCATGTCAGACGCCCGTTCATCGGTGTCGCCGTTCAGCCCGTCGAGCTATCCGCGGCTCTGGTGAAGCAGCACAAGCTCGCGGACGATGTGGGGCTCCTTGTCGTCTCGATC
>DASWDV010000033.1:0-10711 GCA_036395075.1 Gemmatimonadaceae bacterium
CGAAATCTGTTTTGTACCTAACCCTCGCGTCGACTCCGGGACTCGAGTCGCAGATCGCACTCGATCGGAATCGACTTGCGGTGCTGCTCGGCCGGACGCCGGACGCGCTACCCGCCGCACTGCTGGATTCAGGCGCGCTTCCGCGGCTGCCCGATACTTTGTTCGTCGGATCACCGGAACAGCTCGTTCGCCGGCGGCCCGATGTTCTTCGTGCGGAGCGAGAGCTCGCGGCGCGGGGTCTCTTCGTTGGGGCAGCGCGAGCCGAGTACTTGCCGCGCGTTACGTTCGGTGCCCGCGCGGGCTATGTCGCGACGTCGGTCGATTCACTGTTCAAACGTGGGAACTCACGGCTGTTGATCGGTCCCGTCATGACTTTCCCGCTATTCGACATCGGACGCGTGCGCGAGCGAGTGGAGCTGGCCCAGGCGGGTCAGGAGGAAGCGCAGGCCGAGTACAACGGGACCGTGCTGCGGGCACTGGAAGAAAGCGAATCATCGCTCGTGACGTACGATCGGGCCCACGCGCGTCTGGCGATTCTCGAGGACGCGGTTCGCTCGAGCTCGCGTGCGGCGGATCTGGCGAAGCAGCGCTTCGAGGCGGGACTCACCGATTTCCTGCAGGTACTCGACGCAGAGCGCACTCTACTCGATGCGGAGAACCAGCTAGCCGCAGGTCACACAGCGGCAGCGATCGCGTTGGTCGCTGTTTACAAGGCGGTGGGGGGAACCTGGCCGATCCGCTGATGGCGGGACGCTCTTCAATCGCGGGATCGGTGGCGCGGCGCGGGCAATAGCCAGAGCGACTCGCGCAGAGTCAACCAATGGAGGCCAAGCGATGCTCACTGTGTACGGCATTCTCAAATTCCTGCACGTACTGTCGGTGATCTTCTGGATAGGCGGAATCGGCGGGCTATCGGTGATCACATTGCGAGTGGCGCGCGAGCGCAATCGGGAAGCGCTCTCCCTCCTGCTTCGTCACGCAACGTTTTACGGGCAATGGCTTGTCGGGCCGGCGTCACTGGTCGTTCTCCTCACCGGGCTCGCCATGGTTGGGAGTGCGCACATTGGGTTCGGGACATTCTGGGTGCTGTGGGGTTTCGGAGGACTCGTCGTCCATTTCCTCATGGGCGGGTTCGTGCTGAGAAGGCGCACGATGGACCTGGCGCGACTCGCTTCGGTCCAGGTGGGAGCGGACGACACCGCGCTGGCTGGTGCGTCTCGTCGCCTCTGGCAAATGCAGCTGCTCTACCTCGTATTGCTCGCATCGGTAGTGGCAGCGATGGTGCTCAAACCGACCCTTTAGGGAACCGACACAATGCGGTCGCGCGTTCGGATCGACACGCCTTAAGGGCTGCCGATGCAAGCGCGCTGACACACGCGATTGCGGAGCAGCACCGCCCTACTCGAATTCCAGGCACGCGGGGAAAAATAGTGCTAACAGCTATCCCTAACCATGCGCCTCGCTGGTCCGGAGACCTCCCGTATTGCGTCGGCTCCGGCATAAATTGGCGGGAACAAACAGATGCCAGCTACTCCGTTCCATCTCGGTCCGGGCCTCTTGATCAAGGCCGCCGCGCCACGTCAGTTCTCGATGGCGGCGTACTCGCTGGCGCAGGTGGTCATCGACGTCGAGTCGGGCTACTACATGTTGCGCGGCGAGTCTCCCGTACATCGCCAGGCGCACACTTTCTTCCTTGGCGGACTGATTGGGTTGCTGTGCGGACTGATCGTGTGGCGCGTCGGAAGGTGGCTCGCACGGCCACGTGATATCATTCCCGAAGCGCTGGCCGCCGAATACCGATTACCGATCGCGGCCGTAAGCGGGATTTTCGGGGGGATCTTTCACTCCGTCCTCGACGGAATAATGCATTCAGACATCCGCCCGTTCCGGCCGTTCACCATTGCGAACCCGTTGTATGGTCTCGTCAGCGTTCGGATTCTGTACCTGTTCTGCATCATCACCGGCGTCGTCGGCGCGGCGCTTCTGTTAGCGCGGGAACGGCAAGCACGAAGGTTTTGAGTGAAAGCCGGCGCGAAGGAACCAGCCAGCCTTCTACACGACTTCATCGCCCATCAGCACGCGAACGTATTCACGAGAGCGTTCTCTTTTGCCGCGCGGCAGCTCCCGATGACCTCCGACAAGGAGGTCGAAGTCGCTGACCGAGTGCTGCTGATGGACGATATCGGATTCATCTTCCAGCTGCGCGAACGCGAGCAAAAAGTCGCGTCCAAGCCGGGCGACCTCGAACGGTGGGTCACCAATCACGTCTCGCGGAAGGGTGCCAAGCAGATCCAGAACACCCGAGAGCTGCTCGCCAGCTACGTCGGACTGTCGCTGGTGAATCATTTCGGTCACCGTATGACCATCTCCCGCAGGGATCCTGACGCCTTTGTGAGCGTCATCATCTATCGCGTGCCGGCAAAGACGCGCGCATTCAGAGCGGCACGATTCAAGAGGAGCGCTCTCGGCAGCTTCGTACACATCCTGAGGGACGTCGACTACTTCGAGATCTGCCAGCACTTCGTGACACCGGCCGAGCTGGTCGACTACTTCAATTTTCGCCGCGACATTCTGCTCGGCTGGGACCCGCCCTCTACGGCGGTGAGCGAGTCGGCCCTGATCGGACAGTATCTGCTCGAGGACTACTCTTCCCCGCCCGATCAGCGCTTCGAAAGGTCGGCGCGCTCACGCGGTGGACCTACCGCCTGCGAGTTCTCGTTCGTACTCGAGAGTCTGGCAAGTAAAATCGCCGCGCAGGGCGATGAGTACGCTGACGGAGAGTGCTACGAGATCCTTATGGAGCTCGCCTTGCTGGGACGCTACGACTTGCGAGCGCTCAAGCAGCAAATCCGTCTCGCACTCGAGGCGGTACGGGGAAACCGGTTCGAGCTGCCATATCGACTCGCCTCGGGACGCACGCAGTGCGGCTTTCTCATCCTCCCTGTGACGAGGGAGTTCCACGATCGAGCGCTCGAGGCGCTGCAAAGTTTGGCAAACGCATCAAAGCACGAGCTGGATCTCGACCGCCAGGTCGGGATCGGGATGTGGAAGAACAGCGAGTTCGTCGACATCGAATGGATATTGCTGGAGGGGAGGAATGCTCCGGATCCCGAGCTCGACCAGCGGCTCGCGCACAGCTATCCGTTCCGGACCTCCAGCGAGCGCCGCGTGCCCCCGATCTTCACATGACAGCCACCTGCTGGCCGCCACACATTGCGAGCGCGGCACCGATTAAGCATCACCGTAGCGGGAACAAATAATGGTCGTTTCCGGTCTTATAGAGGTCTCCCAATGAGAATGAACATGAAACGTGATCTCCCCAGTTTTGTCGCGGCGCTGGTCGTCATCCCGGTCGCTTTGGTGCTGTTTGGCGCGAGGCTCACCAGTGGCGCATCCCGATCCTCTGTTGGGCCGGTCATCGCGCCCGATCTTGGCGCTCAGCTCGTGACGTCTCCCGCTGAGGATACGGCGGTTTTTGCGGGCGGGTGTTTCTGGGGAGTCGAAGCCGTGTTCGACCACGTGAAGGGAGTCAAGCGCGCAATTTCCGGCTACGCCGGCGGCGCTGTCGCAAGTCCCTCATACGAGCAAGTCAGCACCGGCGACACCGGGCACGCCGAATCGGTAGAGGTGATTTACGACCCTTCGCAGGTGTCGTACGGCAAGCTGCTGCAGATCTTTTTCTCGGTTGCTCACGATCCCACGCAGCTCAACCGACAGGGCCCGGATCACGGGACCCAGTACCGCTCGGCGATCTTTTATAGAAATGCGCAGCAGCAGCAGGTGGCGGAGAGCTACATCAAGCAGCTCACAGCAGCGAAAACATTCTCGCGCCCAATCGTGACGCAGGTCGCGACCCTCGGCGCGTTCTATCCGGCCGAGGAGTACCACCAGCACTATCTGGCGCAGCATCCAAATCAGCTCTACATCGTGATCAACGACCAGCCGAAGGTGGCGGCGCTGAAAAAGCAGTTCCCCGGCATCTATCAGGACTAGCGGCGCGTAGCTTTCCGGCGTGGATATCCAGCTCCTCGCCGTTCCGTACGATTCCGGCCATCGCGGCGAGCGAATGGGCGCCGGCCCGGAAGCACTACTCCAGTCAGGACTGGAACGCGAGCTTCGCTCACGCGGTCATCGCGTGCACATCAAAGTCGCGGAGCTCCCCACCAATTCGTGGCACGCGGAGATCGAGACCAGCTTCGAGTTGATGCGCATGCTGTCGCGGGCCGTGCGCGAAGCCGTCGAATCGGGACGCTTTCCAGTCATCCTGGCTGGCAACTGCAACACGGCGGTCGGCACACTCGCCGGGCTCGGGGCTGCTGTCGGTGTCACGTGGTTCGATGCGCACGGCGACTTCAATACACCGGAGACTACTACGAGCGGCTTTCTCGACGGCACCGCCGTTGCGATTATCAGCGGCCGGTGCTGGAAGCAGCTCGCTGCAACCGTTCCGGGATTTCAACCGATTGCTGACGAGCGGGTTTGTCTGGTGGGAACACGCGAGCTCGACCCACTCGAGGCAAAGTTGCTGTTGGAATCCAACATCTCTGTTATTGAGCCCGCGCGAATCAAATCCGATCTGCGTAGCGCACTGAAATCGATCGGAGAGCACGTCGAGCGCGTGTACGTCCACCTCGATCTCGACGTGCTCGACCCGACCGTTGCGTCAGCCAACAGATTCGCAGCCCCAGGCGGACTCGCGCTCGAGGATGTCGAATACGCCTTGTCAGTAATTGCCACGGAGTTCCGAATCGCCGCAGTCACGGTTTCCGCATACGATCCGGGCGCCGATACAGATGGCGCTGCGGCTAAGGCAGCAATTCATCTCATTTCCACTACTGCGGGCTACGCCGAACGACCCTAGATTCTCTGCGGCTTCTCCAATCAACCCGACGGAGGCACTGCAATGTCACTGCCCCACCTGAATTACCTCTCTGTACTCGTCGCCGGAATCGTGATCTTTCTCCTCGGCGGACTGTGGTACTCTCCCATTCTATTCGCGAAGCGGTGGATGGTGCTGCAGGGGAGGACAGAAGAGCAGGTACGGGCGGACAGCGCGCGTGCCAACATGCCGGTGATGTATCTGGGCGCATTCGTGTGTGGGCTGATCATCGCCTGGGCGATGGCGGTTCTCGCCTACCAGTTTACGCCTGTCGGGACGATGACAACCGGATCGTGGGCGCTCCGCGGGGCCAAGCTCGGACTCTTCTGCTGGTTCGGTTTCGCTGCGACGACGAGCTTCGCCAACGCAATTTTCTCGATGAAACCGAAGGCACTTTGGCTCATCGACTCGGGCTACAACCTGGTCTCTTTTGTGCTCGCGGGAATGATTCTGATGCTATGGAGATGATTCCGTTCAACCGGAAAAGGAGGAACGCAATGTTGAATTCACATCGCTTGCGCCAGGTATCAATCGCAGCAGCAGCCTTGATGATCGGGGCCGCTTCAATTGCGAGCGCACAAAAAGCGACGACCGCTACCACTGCAAAGGCGAAAAAGGCGCCCGCAGCGACGCACTTCAGAATCACTGCGCCCGACCTCGAATCCAAAGGCCGCATCACCGCGACGCACGTCTTCAAGGGGATGGGCTGTACCGGAGACAACATCTCTCCAGCGCTCAATTGGACAGGAGCACCGGCTGGCACGAAATCATTCGCGGTGACCGCCTACGATCCGGATGCACCGACCGGAAGTGGCTGGTGGCATTGGGTGATGTACAACATTCCGGCATCGGCGACGGGGCTCGCCGCCGGCGCTGGAAACGGACGCGGCGCCCCGAGCGGGAGCACCGAAGGATTGACCGATTTTGGATCGAAGGGCTATGGTGGGCCGTGTCCGCCCGCCGGCGACAAGCCCCACCACTATCACTTCACGGTGTTCGCTCTCAAGGTCGACAAGCTCGACGTTCCGGGAAACGCGATGCCAGCGATGGTCGGCTTCAATCTTTTCGCAAACAGGCTCGCGACGGCCAGGCTCACTGCGCTTTACGCGCGGTAGTTGAGTCCGCGGTCGGCCGGAGGAGATCCTTTGCGTTGACGTAAAAGTTTTCGTCGACGTGGAAATCCTCGGGCCGGCCAAGCTTCACCGCCATTGCTTTCCACTTTTCGTTCGGCCTGATCCAGCCGTACCTGCCCGTCGACGTGATTACTCTCACGGGCATCGCGAATCCCTTCACGACGTTGCTCCACCGATAAGAAAGCTTCTGACCTTCGATCTTGTACTCGAGCGTCGGAACCATCGTCGTCCGGAGGTACTGGTCGAAGACTTTCCCGAGGCTGAGCCCGGACTGGTGGCTGATGTAGTCCTCGATCTGTTTGCCCGTGACGGTTTGGTGCCAGAATGTCTTGCCGAGCCCTCGCATGATCCCCCGCCACCGGGCGTCGTCGTCGACAAGCTGACGAATCGTGTGCAGCATGTTGGCGCCCTTGTCGTACATGTCGCCGGAGCCTTCGTGATTGACTCCGTACACGCCGACAATCGGCGCGTCGTTTCTAATCAGCTTTCGCTGCCCGATCGTGTACTCGGCGCCCGCTTGCTTACCCTGCTGGCATTCCGTGTAGAGCCCTTCCGCGTAGGTCGCGAAGCTCTCGTGGATCCACATGTCGGCGGCATCCTTCATCGTGATGCTGTTGCCGAACCATTCGTGCGCGCTCTCGTGGATGATGATGAAGTCCCAGCGCAGTCCGCGTCCGGTATTGGAGCGATCGCGGCCGAGGTAGCCGTTCTTGTAATGGTTGCCGTAGGCGACCGCACTCTGGTGCTCCATTCCGAGGTGCGGAGTCTCGATGAGCTTGTAACCATCTTCGTACCATGGATAAGGGCCGAACCACCGCTCGAAGCACTCCAACATCGGCTTGACTTGCTGAAACTGTTTTCTCGCCGTGTCGACGTGATAATCGAGTGGATAAAAATCCAGGGTCAGATCGCCTTTCTCGCCCTGATATGTGTCGCTGAAGTGGGCGTAATGACCAACATTCACGGCGACGTCGTAGTTATTGATCGGGTTGACGACGAACCACTCGTAGGTCGTAGTGCCATCCGGATTCGGAGTCGTGCTTCGCAGCCGACCGTTCGATGCGTCGAACAATGAGTCGGGAACCGTAATGGCGACGCGCTGGCTGTCGGGCTCGTCGGAGTAGATGTCCTTGTTCGGCCACCACACGCTGGCGCCGAGTCCTTCGTTGGCGGTGACGATCCAGCGACGGGCGAGACTGTCACTTGCCCACACGAATCCGCCGTCCCACGGCGGGCGAATCGCGACCGTCGGCTTACCGTGGTAGTAGATGGAAATGGTTTTCTTCTCGCCGATTTTCTGCGGCGTGACCAGCGTGACGAAAAATGCGTTGCCGCCCTCGTCGCGGCGCGCGCTAAGCTCCAGCCCGTCCTGAACGATGCTGTCGACGACGAGCGGCATCTGCAGATCGATCTGCATCTCGCGGTTCGGCACCGGCTTGAGGATGCGGTACGTGATCGAGTTGTAGCCGGTGATGCTGCTGTCGGCTGGATTCAGCTTCACGTGCAGGTCGTAGAAGTCAACGTCCCACCAAGCGCGCTGGGGAGTGTTCGATCCGCGGAGGGTGTCTGCGTGAGTGAAAACAAGTGGGACAACCTGACCGGGTAAACTCACTGGCGAGACGGAAAGGCAACTGCAAAAGAAGACTACCTGCCAGGTGCGGTGGCCGGGTCGGCTGTTGGCCCCGGGCTGTCCCCGACCGCATTTCGAGTTTAGTCCGTAGCCAGCAGTCGGCCCGCTGAAAGCCCCCAGCAGGTAGTCTTCGGTTGCAGTTTCCATTACGGGGTGCGTGGAGTCGCCCCGGGCCTGATCTGATACTCCTTCGGCGGTTCAGCGCCGAGCAGGTTCTTCACGAAGTAATCCCATCGACGGCGGACCATGTACGGGTCGTTGCCGAATCCGTGCGTTCGGTTCGGAAGCATAATCAGGTCGAAATCCTTGTTCGCGCTGATCAGTGCGTTGACGACGAGCAGCGTGTTGTAGGGTGGAACGTTGTCGTCCTCCGTGCCGTGCGCGAGAAGCAGTTTGCCCTTGAGATTTTTCGCAAGCACCTGGTTCGCTTCGGGCGCGTAGCTATCGCTTCCATCTGGCGTGTGTGCGAGCAGCCCCTGATAACGCTCGCCCCAATCGTCTTCGTACTCGCGCTGGTCGTGATTGCCAGCTTCCGAGATGCCGACCTTGAAGAAGTCGGGATAGCGGAACATCGCGGCGGCGGCGGCGAAGCCCCCGCCCGAGTGTCCGTAGATCCCGGCTCGGTTGATGTCGATCCATCGATAGCGCTGGGCGAGCTCCTTCATGCCCGCGACCTGATCGGGAAGAGTATTGTCGCCCATCTTTCCGTAGTACGCATCGTGGAACGACTTCGATCTCCACGGCGTGCCCATCCCGTCGATTTCGACGACCACAAATCCCAGCTCGGCGAGCGCCTGGGCATCGCCGCGCGCGGGCGAAAAGCTGCGGCCGCCGACGCTTCCGGTCTGCGGGCCTGGGTAGACGTGATTGATTATCGGGAATATTGCCCTGCTCGAATCGAGACTCGTCGGGCTGTACATCAGCCCGTATAGGACTGTCTTGCCGTCGCGCGCCTTGACGGTGAACGGCATAGGCGGCTTCCACCCGATCGCGCGCAGCTTTGAGATGTCGGCGGTCTCGAGCTTGACGACAGTCTTTGCATTGAGGTCGCGCAGGAGCGTCACCGGTGGGACTTCGGGCGTCGAATAAGTGTCGATGAAGTACTGACCCGATGGCGCGAGCGCGATCTCGTGATCGGCGTCTTCCGGCGTCAGCAATGTGAGCCCGGTTCCATCGATTCGAATCTTGTAGAAGTGACGGAAGTATGGGTCACGGCCCCGTTCCTTGCCGTTGCCGACGAACCAGATCGTTCTAGTCTTTTCGTCCACGCGGCGGAGCTGCGCGACGTTTCCTTCGCCGGTCGTGATCTTGTTCTTGAGCCGTCCAGTGCCGAGGTCGTAGAGATAAAGCTGACCCCAGTCGTCGCGCTCCGAGAACCAGATGACCTCGTTGGAGGCAGGCAGAACACGCCAGTTGACCGTCCCGTTTCCCGATTCGTATTGCGTCGCCACGTCTTCGCGAAGAACATCGCGTACGCTCCCCGTCGAGGCGTCCGCGATGCGGAGCACTTCGTGCTTGTGATCGCGCGACGTCGAGACGAATGCGACGTGGGAGCCGTCGGGATACCACTGCACATCGGCCCACTCCGAGCCGCGGCAAACGACATGGTCGCAGAGCGTCGAGCGGTGGGCGTCGGCCGGCATTTGCAATCGGACCAGTCGCGGCGTGTCGACGTCGATCACCACACGCTGGATCATCGCGATCGCGCTGTCGCCCGGCAGCGGATACTTCCACGCCTGGAGCTCGGGGTGGCCGACCTTTGTACTCACCAGGTACATCTCACCGACGCCGCGCTCGTCCTGCTGGAACGTCGCGATACGGCGCGAGTCCGGCGACCAGGCGAGAACCGGGCGATTGCTTCTGATCCACCCCGCGTTGTCGGTCGCGTAGCCGAAGTCTTTCTGTCCGTCCGTCGTGAGCTGAGTCTCGCGACCGGTGGCAACATCCCTGACCCACAGGTTGTAGCCGCGAATGAAGGCCGCGCGCTTACCGTCCGGTGACAGCGACTCGGCGCGCGATGTCGGTCCGCGCTGGAGCACGGGCTGGAGCCGCGAAACTTCGCGCGGGTCGAGCGCTCCACCACACCGATCGGTCTCCGGGCTGCAGACCGTCCGTGTAGCTCTCGCCGGATCGACGAGAACGAATTGCGTTACGCCGCCCACCGGTATTCGATAGCCAAACCGATCTCCGGCGAGCCAGGTGGGTTGAACCCCCATCCCGGAGACGAGGGGTAGCACGTTGTCGCGCAGAAACCTCTGGGCGCGCGCATAGTCCGCCGCGGTTACCACCGGCGCCTGCTGCGCTGGGGCAACGACTGAAACCAGCGCGACACTAATCAACCCGGCACCGAATCGAACCATTGGCGCGAGTGGAGCTCGATAGGTGCCTGTGCGCGACGACAGGCGCATACTCAGTTCCCTCCCCTTGGTCTCGGCGACACCTGCGTGCGCGGCCAGACATTGTCGGTCGGATCTCGATCGGGGAACCTTCCGTTCGGATCGAGCGTGATCTTTGTGATGGCGCGACCACCGAAATCCAGATTGGCGAGAAAGGCTCGATTGCCGGAGAACCACACGTCGACTGGATAGGTAACAAGCGCAGTGTTCGCGTCGAGCATCGCGGAGTTGGACATCGGCCTGATCGCGGCCCCGGTCGGTGCAAATTCGACTTTGAGAATGACCGGCGACGGCATCTGGCCGTCCTGGCGGACGGTGACAGCGGTACGGCGACCTGACGTGGTGGCGGACTGGATGGACTCGTCCACTGACTCGGTAGTGAACAGCCAGTAATTCCAGAACCAGCCGAGATCCCTGTGTAGCGCGTTGTTCATGAAGAAAGCGTAGTCCCACGGTGAGGGGTGTTTGAACCGCCACGCTTTCGCGTACTCACTCATGGCGCGCTGTACGGCGCTGTCGCCGACGACTCCACCCAGCGACGAAAGCATCATCGGCGCTTTCCCATACGCGGCGAAGGAATAAAGCGGACCGGCGTAATTCTCGTCCCACATAAGTGGAGGCTCGAGCTCGGTGCCGCTGATGCGACCATAGCTGAGACCGAGGCTATCCAGCT
>DASWDV010000034.1:0-4988 GCA_036395075.1 Gemmatimonadaceae bacterium
GCGGCGCGCCCATGTGATGACCGATGTGGAATTCGCCGAGATTCGGTATAGCGGACAACCAGCAGCCGCTCTCCGCGGCTTTCGCGCGCTATACCTTGCCATCCCGATCAATCTCATAATCCTTGGCTGGGTCACCAAGGCGATGATCAAGATTCTGACGATCTCCCTCGGACTCCGTGATGTTGGCATCCTCGGATTCAACGTGCCGGGTGAAGTGATCGCCGTTGGCATCTGCTTCGTCATCACCGTTGCGTATTCAGCAGGCGCGGGAATGTGGGCGGTGCTGTGGACGGATCTGGTACAGTTCGTAATTAAGATGAGCGCTGTCATCGTTCTGGCTGTCTACGCGGTGCGTGCCGTAGGCGGGATGGACAAGCTCAAGGATGGACTGACTACGCATTTCGGGAGCGCAGACGCTGCGCTCTCAGTGCTCCCGGTGAAAATGACGCCGAGTGGCATCGAAGCTTATGCGTGGATGCCTCTCCTGGCGCTCGCGGTTTTCCTCTCCGTGCAGTGGTGGGCGGCGTGGTATCCGGGCGCGGAGCCGGGGGGCGGCGGGTACGTCGCGCAGCGAATCTTTTCCGCGAAAACAGAGCGAGACGGTGTCCTGGCCACGCTTTTCTTCAATGTCGCGCACTACGCGATCAGACCGTGGCCCTGGATCATCACGGGACTCTGCACGGTGCTCCTGTACCCAGCCGGTATCGGTCCAACCCACGATCACGAAGCCGCGTACGTCCAGGCGTTCGTGGATCTGCTGCCGACCCCCTGGCGCGGCTTCATGATGGCGGGCTTTGCAGCGGCCTACATGTCTACCGTTGGTACCCAGCTCAATTGGGGCGCCTCGTATCTCGTGAACGATTTCTACAAGCGATTCCTCAACCGGACCGCCACGGAGAAGCACTATGTGGCGATTTCGCGCTGGGCAACCGTTTTCCTGTTCCTTGCCTCGGCGGTCGTTACGCACTATCTCGGCACGATCGAAGGCGCCTGGAAATTCCTGCTCGCACTCGGGTCGGGAACCGGACTAGTGCTGATTCTGCGCTGGTACTGGTGGCGCATCAACGCCTGGAGCGAGATCAGCGCGATGATCGCCTCTTTCGTCGTTTCAGTCACCGCAATCAATGTCATCAAGCCCCGTTTTCCGGCCAGCGATCTCCGCGCCGACGCGTGGGTGATGCTTGTTACCGTCGCGGTGAGCACAGTCGTCTGGTTAGGGGTGACCTTTGCCACCAAACCGGAGCCCGATCGGGTGCTGGAATCGTTTTATAGAAGGGTGCGCCCGGGAGGTCCCGGGTGGGTTCACGTCTCGGAGCGAATCGGGTTCGGCAGAGAAAGCATTCCTGGCGGCGCCCTCGCCTGGACGAACTGGGTCGCGGGCATTGTCGCGGTGTATTCGTCGCTATTCGGAATCGGAAAGCTGGTGCTCGGAAGTCTCGTTCCTGGGCTGGTGATGCTCGCCATTGCGGTGGTCGCCTTCAGTTGGATCGCCCGTTCCTTCCGCGAAGAGCCCGCGACACTACCCGGCGTAGGCGTACCTGCCTAAATTTCATGCAGTACCGGAGGATAAATGTCAGTTTCGTCACAGCCTGAAATTGAGCTCACCGTCACGCCCAACGCTGGCGTTGAGGTCAAGAAGTTTATGGATGCCGAAGGCGTCACCGCCGAAGAGGGCGGCCTGCGCGTAAGCGTACAGCCCGGTGGCTGCAGCGGCTTCAAGTACAGCCTGGTGATCGAGGATCGTGTCGCGGAAGACGATCTCGTCATCGCGCGCGAAGGCTTCAACGTGTTCGTCGACCCGTTTTCAGCGCAGTACCTGAACGGCGTAACGATCGATTACGTGACGTCGATGCAGGGGTCTGGATTCACGTTCAAGAATCCCAATTCGACCGGCGGTTGCGGCTGCGGAAGCTCATTCTCTGCGTAGAGCTTTTGCGGTTCGGCAAGACAATGCGAGGGCGGTGAAATGAAGACCAATTTCACCGCCCTCGATTTTATTGTGCTCGTCGCCTACCTCCTTGGCACGACCGCGCTCGGCATTTGGCTCGGACGCAATCAGAAGGATGCCAAGGATTACTTTGTCGCCGGCCGCACGATCCCGTGGTGGGCTGTCCTCTTCTCCGTCGTGGCGACGGAAACGAGCGCGCTGACCTTCATAAGCATTCCGGGACTCGCGTACACGACCAATCTTGGTTTTCTGCAGATCGCAGCGGGATATGTGCTGGGTCGCACCGTCGTTGCCTTCACCCTTCTGCCTCGGTACTACCAAGGCGATCTCGTTACCGCATACGCGCTGTTCGAAAAACGCTTTGGGATCGGCACTCGCCGCTTCGCGTCGATCGTGTTCATGATCACCCGCGCACTCGCGGACTCCGTGCGCGTATTCGCAACCGCGATTCCAATCGCCTTGATCATCGGACCGGCTCTGCCCCAGCGGTACGTGATGCCGACAGCGATCCTCGTCCTTGGCGCGCTCACACTGATCTATACCTATCATGGCGGCATGCGTGCCGTGGTGTGGACCGACGTGCTTCAGACGAGCGTGTATCTGCTCGGCGGCTTGAGCGCGGTGTACCTGATTGGGAAAGGAGTGAGCGGAGGCTGGGGCACCATCTTGAGCAGCGCTGGTTCCGTCGGCAAGCTCCGCGTCATCGATCTCTATACTGGCTTCGACCGGCCGCAAACACTTTTTGCCGGTCTCATCGGCGGCGCCTTTCTCTCGATGGCGTCACACGGAGCCGACCAGCTTATCGTCCAGCGACTTCTCGCCGCTTCGAGCCTCAAGGAGTCCAGGAAAGCTCTCATCGGCAGCGGCATCGCCGTGTTTCTGCAATTCACGCTGTTCCTCCTGATCGGCATCGGCCTCTTCGCATTCTACGGCGGCCGTCACTTCGATGTGCCGGATTCGATCTTCCCAACCTTCGTCGTCGACACGATGCCGGCGGGGCTGCGCGGCTTGATCGTCGCGGCTGTCCTTGCCGCAACAATGAGCGCCCACTCGGGCGCGCTCAATTCGCTCGCGGCGTCCACGACCCACGACATCTACCTGCCGCTCTCGAAGCGCACCGCCGACGATCCACGTACTCTCAGAACCGGGAAGCTGTTCACGATGTTCTGGGGCGTGATTCTCCTCGTCATGGCCCTCCTTTACCGGCAACAGGGCACGCCCGTCGTCGTTGTCGCTTTATCGATCGCCTCGTTCACCTACGGCGCCCTGCTTGGTGGCTTTTTCCTCGGCATGCTCTGGCACCGCGCCATTCAGCGAGACGCGATAACGGGAATGGCAGTCGGTATTATCGCAATGAGCTTCGTGGTGTTCGCCAAGCAGATGATGCCGCTCTTTCCGTCGATGACGTCTACCCTCACCACTCTCTCCCATATCGCGTGGCCATGGTACGTGCTGATCGGGACATCATTTACGGTAGGGATTGGAATTCTTTCCTCGTTCACGCACCCGGCGCCAGCCGCAGGGGACCGCTGGAAATGAGTGAGATCGTAGTTGGCGTTGACGGCGGCGGCTCCAAGACACGCGTCCTCGTCGGCACGGCCGAGGGCGAAGTCCTCGCGACGGTCGACGGGCCAAAATCCGCTGTCACTCCCGGAGAGGCCCAACGTTCCGCAGATGTGATCGCTGATCTGGTAACCCAGGCACTCGGCGAAGTCGCTCAGCCGGGCGCGGTCTTTCCACGCGTCCTTTATTGCGGCGTTGCCGGCGCCGGCCGCGAAGAAGAACGTCGTGCGCTCCATTCGTCCCTTGACCAAAAGGAGTTGGCGGAGGAAGTGGTGATCGACTCCGACGGTCTTATCGCGCTCTACGATGCGTTCGATGATCGCGCCGGAATTCTGCTCGTCGTCGGCACTGGCTCCATCGCCTACGGTCGCAGCCCTGCCGGTGAGATCGTACGTTGCGGCGGGTGGGGTCCAACCTTCGGCGATGAGGGAAGTGGCGGCTGGATCGGCAAGCGCGCGCTAAGCATCGTCGCGGCCTCGAGTGATGGCCGCGAGCCGCCGACAGCGCTGCTTTTTCCGATCCTCGCGGCAACGCAGTGCGAAGACGTCGCGGACCTTGTTCCCTGGGCGATAGCGGCCGACGCACGTACGTTCGCGTCGCTGGTTCCCGTTGTGTTCAGCACCGCGGCCGCTGGCGATCCGCGCGCAAATGCCCTCATCACGCTGGCCGCAGAGGAGCTCGTACTCCACGTCCGCGCACTTGCACGTCAGCTATTCACCGACGAGCGCGCATCCGTCGCGGTCGCGTTCAGCGGTGGTCTGATGCAGCGAGGCTCCCCGCTCAGGAAGCGGCTGGAGCAGCGCCTGAAGTCGGCCGTGCCGGGGGCACAGATTCGATCGGAAGAAGTCCTTCCTGCGCGAGGAGCACTTCGGGCTGCGGCGCGGAGAATTCACCTTCCCACCTAGCCATCACGACTGTCGCCAGACAGTTGCCGATGAGATTCGTGCTGGTACGCGCCATATCCATGAGCGCGTCCACACCAAGAATGATGGCGACCCCCTCGAGCGGCAGGCCAAACGTCGCGAGAGTCCCTGACAGAATCACCAGCGAAGCGCGCGGCACTGCCGCGACCCCTTTGCTCGTGATCATGAGCGTGAGCATCATCAACACCTGTCCGGTCAGCGTCATCGGATGCCCTGCCGCCTGCGCCACGAAAATCGAAGCGACCGCGAGGTAGAGCGTCGACCCGTCCAGATTGAACGAGTATCCAGTCGGCATGACGAACGCGACGATCCGTCTCGGAACTCCAATCGCTTCCATCGACTGCATCGCGAGTGGCAAGGCTGCTTCGGATGATGTCGTCGAGAACGCAATCAGTGCCGGTGACCTGACCGCGCGTACGAATTGACGCAGCGGAACCTTGAAGAGCAGCGCCACCGGGAGCAACACGAGCAGGAAGAAAACGACCAGCGCGCCGTAGAGCGTGAGAATCAGCTTGCCTAGGTTGAGGAGAACCCCAAGTCCGCTTTGGCCAACC
>DASWDV010000035.1:0-9617 GCA_036395075.1 Gemmatimonadaceae bacterium
CTGAAGCGGGAAGACTATGGTGCTGCCCGTGACGCCGCGGAAAAAGGCGTCGCGGTTGCGCCGGAACTGCCACAGCTGCGTCGCAATCTGTCGGCTGCGCTCGAAGGAATCTCGCGCGTCGACCGGAACGCGGCGCAACCATCGAATCGTTCCTGACCCGGCGGCCGGCGTGATCCAGACTGACGAAGCCAGTTTCCGAGCGCTGCTCGAGAAGATCACGCGCGACCGCGGATTTCGGTGTGCCAGCTACAAGGACAAATGCCTGCGCCGCCGAATCGCGGTACGAATGCGCGCGAAGGGCGCCTTCAGGACCGATGAATACGCGGGAATGCTCGACACCGATCCGCGCGAATACGATCGATTGATGCGCTCGCTTACGGTCAACGTGACGAAGTTTTTTCGGAACTGGGACACGTATTCGGCAATTGAAAACAAAGTCATTCCCGTGTTGTGGGATCGAAAAGAACCCGAGCTGCGCATCTGGAGCGCGGGCTGCTCCTCCGGGGAAGAGCCGTACTCGATCGGCATACTTATGGACAAGCACGCCCGCACTTCGAAGGCTGAAGCGCGCCTCGAAACGGTCTCGATCGTCGGCACCGACATCGATTCGGACTGTCTCGGCGCGGCCGAGCGCGCGTTCTACGCCGACTCTGCGCTTGCGGACACACCCGCCGCACTCCGGGAGAAATACTTTCCGCGAGTGGCGGGACTGCATACGATGCTGCCCGAAGTGCGTCGGCTCGTGAGCTTCGAGTGCAATGACGTACTCGCTAACCAGCCCCCGCTTGAAGAGGTTCATCTGCTCCTTTGCCGCAACGTGATCATCTATTTCGAACGTGAGGCTCAGGACGCGTTATTCGCCGGGTTCCATCGCGCACTCGCTCCGGGTGGCTTTCTCGTCCTTGGGAAAGTAGAAAGCCTGCTCGGCGACGCGAGGGGCTTGTTCGCTCCGGTAAACGCGCGCGAGCGCATCTTCAGAAAGATCTAGTTTTGCCTGTGACCGACATCATGGATAAGCGGGCGACGGTGCTGGTCGTGGACGACAGCGCTTTCATGCGCAAGCTGATCGCTGAGATAGTCGAGTCAAGCGGAGCGTTCCGGGTCGTTGGAAGTGCCGGCGACGGCATCGAGGCGCTGCAGAAGATCCGCATTCTCAAACCCGACATCGTGACACTCGATATCGAGATGCCGCGCTTGAACGGGCTACAGGCGCTCGAACAGATCATGGCCGAGATGCCGAGACCGGTCGTGATGCTGAGCGCAGCAGGTTCGGAGCTGGGCAACGAGATGACGTTACGGGCTCTGGAGCGTGGGGCGCTGGAATTCGTGCGTAAGCCGTCGGGGCCGGTGAGCATCGATCTTTCGACCGTGCGCGAGCAGTTGATGTCCGCGCTTGAAGCAGCGCGAGCAATGAACATGCGCGGAGTGCGCGCCTCAACACCCGCGCACGTTCCCAGCGGCGATGTAGCGCCGTCGGCGAGCTCTCCAGACGCTGCGACCACCGTTGTTGCCATTGCCTCGTCTACGGGTGGGCCACGGGCCCTGGCGGAGATAATACCGCATCTCCCCGAGCATCTTGGTGCGGCGGTGGTGCTCGTCCAGCACATGCCTCGCGAATTCACGAAGCTCCTCGCCGCGCGGCTCGCAGCGATGAGCGCGCTATGGGTGGCGGAGGCTGTCGACGGAAAACTTCTGCGCGAGAATCGTGTTTACGTTGCCCCCGGCGGTTATCACATAACGCTCGGCGGCCAGCGCGGAAACGCATCGATTCGCCTCGACAGCTCGCCCGCGATGTGGGGCGTCAGACCCGCCGCCGATCCGCTCTTCTTCTCCGTCGCCGACACGTTTGGCCGCGCGGCAATAGGCGTCGTGCTAACCGGAATGGGTCGCGATGGCGCGGAAGGACTGCGGCGAATTCGCGAGGCGGGCGGCACGGGAATCGTGCAGGACCGCGAAACCTCCATCATTTACGGCATGCCACAGGCCGCGCTTGCCGCGGCGGGCGCGGATCGGGTTGCAGCACTGAGCGAGATCGCCCCACTGCTGAGGGATTTGTGCGCGGGTAATCGTGGAGTCGTCGGCGCATGATTCTGCGTGATTCGTACTGTAGGCTTCGCAACGCCACAAAACTTTTCAGCCCTCACCCCATTTCGGATGAAGCAACAATGAACGAAGGAAGCACTAACGATGCGTAGAATATTGGTGACAGGGGCGGCCGGATTCATCGGCACGAACTTCGTCCATTTCTGGGCCGAACATCACCCCGCCGATACGATCGTGGGGCTCGACGCGCTCACGTATGCCGGCAACCTCGCGAACCTCGAACCATTGGCGAATCACGAGAGGTTCACCTTCATCAAGGCCGACATCCGGGACGGGGACGTCATTCGCGATATCATCAAGCGCGAGGGTATCGACACCATCGTGCACTTCGCCGCCGAATCACACGTCGATCGATCTATCCACGGGCCTGATCCATTCATCGACACGAACATCCGGGGCACTCACGAGCTACTGAAGGCGGCGCGCGCCGTGTGGACGGAGGATTGGTCGGGCGGAGCCAGGCGTTTTCACCACATCTCAACCGATGAGGTTTATGGCACTCTGGCGCCGCACGCGTCTCCGTTCACCGAGGACACTCCGTATTCTCCGAATTCGCCTTACGCCGCGAGCAAGGCAGGGTCGGACCATCTCGTGCGCGCGTATCATCACACATACGGGGTTCCAGTCACCACCACCAACTGCTCGAACAACTACGGCCCGTATCATTTTCCAGAAAAGCTGATACCCCTCACGATCGTGAACGCGCTGGACGGAAAACCGATCCCGGTTTATGGTGACGGACTCCAGATCCGCGACTGGCTCTATGTTCGTGATCACTGTCGGGGGATCGAGCGGGTACTCGAGAAAGGGCGCGTCGGCGAGACGTACAACCTCGGCGGAAACTCGGAGCGCAAGAATCTCGACGTCGTGAAGGCGATCTGCGCAAACATCAACAAGATCTTTGGAGGCGACGCAAAATTGCGCGAGCGCTTTCCCAAATGCCCGGCGGCGCTTGGCGGCGACACTGCCGAGCTAGTCTCATTCGTCAAGGATCGACCCGGGCACGACCGGCGCTACGCGATCGACGCGATGAAGGCGACACTCGAGACCGGCTACGGACCGTCCGAATCATTCGACACAGGGCTTCTGAAGACAATCAAATGGTACATCGCTAACGAGCCATGGTGGCGCGCGGTCATGGATGGGAGCTATCGAGATTGGGTCGAGCTTCACTACTCCACTCCGAAGCGGGCGGCGAAGTAGCTGGAGACTGCGAAATCCGCGGCCGTCAGTTATCGAAGCAGTCTGCAGCTCTTGGGTTGACAGGCATTTGCGTGCGCCCTACACTACCTCGCTTATGGCCAAAACCGATCTTGCTAGCGGGTCGCGGGCCGGACGCGATCCTGGGTCGCGCCGCTCATGGCTCTATTGGACAGTCGCTACAATAGTGTTGCTTGCCGGCTTCGCTGACCTGGCGCGCGGAGGAGAGACGATCGCCCCAATCCTGCTTGTTATCGGGTATTGCGTGCTCATACCGCTGGCCATTCTCAGGTGAGAGGACAGGCTCGGTTTCTGCACCGGGCGAGTAGCTCAGTTGGTTAGAGCGCCTGCCTTACACGCAGGATGTCGGGGGTTCGAGTCCCTCCTCGCCCATTTAATCATCAAGGGACCCACGGATCGGGAGGTGGGGTAAGAATGTTTACCGATTTGGAGGTTATACCATTGAAGGCACGTCTACGCCATTCAGGCCTTGTTCTCGCCGCGATCGCTGCAACGGTGTCCGCGCCGCTGGTGGCGCAAAGCACCAAAACGGGCGAGCGGGTCATGATTCCAACACTTCAGAGCTCGGACAAGGAACTGGGGGTGCAGGCTGCGGAGGCAATCCGCAACCAGCTCCAGAAGCAGACCAATGTGCGCGACCTCGTCGTAGTCCCCAAGGCCGATATCGTCAACAGCTTGACCTCGTCGGGGTATTCGCCGACCGAGGCGCTTCCGGCTGGCGATGCCAAGGCTCTGGCGACGCTCGTCCGCGCTCCACAATATCTCGAAGGCTCCGTCACCAAGACGCCCACCGGATACAAGATTGACTCGCGCCTCATCATCTCGCGCGATATGACGAAGAGCCAGATCCTGCCGACGGCGCAGGGCAGCAAGCTGGACGACGCGGCCGGTCAGGTCGCCAAAGCGATCCAGGCTGCTCGCCGTCAGCTTCCCGCTGAGGAGCAGTGCCACAACAACGTGGCGCAGGGCAAGTATCAGGAAGCGATTGCGGCCGCACGCGGTGGCCTCGGCAGCTATCCGAACGCGAATATCGTCGCGGATTGCCTGGTCGAGGCATATACCAGTCTCAAGATGACGGATTCGGCGGCAGCGGTCGCCGAGCGTGTTCGTGCGAGCGATCCCCGCAACATACCGGCGTTGAGAAATCTTGCTGAGATTTATCGCTCGAGAAATGACACGACGAAGCGGCTCGAAGTGCTCAGCTCGCTGGCTGCAGCGGATCCGACCAACATCAGGCTCATTCAAGACGTCGTGAACGAGTACGCGCAGATGGGTCACGCCGCGCAGGCCATACCGCTGGTGCGCGATCTTCTGCAGAACAATCCCGGCGATCCGGCGCTGCTGAACCTCGCGTGGCTAGTCTATTTGAACGCCAAGGATTTCGAAGGGGCGGTCAACGTCGGCAATGAGATGATTCGTGTCGATACTGCCGCCGCGACAGCGGATTACTACTCGCGTCTCGCTGGCGCGTACACGGCATTGAATCAGCCGCAGAAGGCATCTGAGGCAGCGGCGCTTGGGGCCAGGAAATTCCCCAACGATCCGAACCTCCAGTTGTTCAGCGCTCAGGCCTTGTATAAGGCGGGTCAGCTTCAACAGGCATTGGACGCCGCGAAGAAGGCTGTCGCGGCAAATCCGAAGAACCCAACCGGGTACTTCCTGCTGGCGACGATTCAAAGCGCGCTCAACCAGAACGATGATCTCGCGAGCACACTACAGACCGCAAGGAATAACGGCGCGGATCCCAACAGTCTCGCGCAGATCGCTTTGAAGGCGGGAAGCGACGCCTACAAGGCAGCCACTGCATCGAAGGAGATCGCCGACTACCAGCGCGCGATCAGGTTCCTGCAGCTCTCCGACCAACTGCAGAGTTCGGTTGACGCCAAATTCTTGATTGGCGCAAGCGCGTTCTCCGTCGGACAGACGGCGACAAATTTGGCCAACGACAAGAAGAGCTGCGATCTTGCTCGGACTGCGCGTGACGCGTTCAACCTCGCATCGATGAATCTTCCGGCCGGTGGACAGAAGTATCCCACGGAGGCCGCTCAGCTCATGACGGCGATTCCGCAGTTCACGCCCGCGGTCGACAATGAGGTGAAGCGCTTCTGTAAGTGACCGACTCGGACTCCGTGGCCGGTCGGTGGGACAGCTCCTACCATGCGCCGGTCATGGTCGACGAGGTTGTGGCGTTGTTCGAGGGCGCCGACGAAATACTGGATTGCACCCTAGGCGGCGGCGGCCATACCGAGGCTCTGCTCGCCTCGGGCGCCTCGGTGGTAGCGATCGATCGCGACGAGGCGGCGATAGACGAAGCAAGAAAGCGGCTGGCGCTCTATGAAGCGTCTGGCCGCTTTCTCGCTTTGCGGGGCAATTTCGGCGAAATCGATCGAATTCCGGAGCTGAAAGAACGGACCTTCGACGCCATTCTGGCTGACCTCGGGGTTTCTTCACATCAGATCGACGCTGATGAACGAGGGTTCTCTTTTCGCCCTGGCGCGTTACTCGACATGAGGATGGACCGTCGCTCTACGAGTACCGCCGCCGATTTGCTCAACACCCTCGATGAAGCCGACCTATCCCAGATTTTTCGCGACTACGGAGACGAGCCCCGCGCCAAGAGATTCGCGCGTGAGATCGTGCGCCGGCGCGAGAGAAAACCAATGCGTGTGAGCGACGACTTTGTCGATGCCATTCGCGGCGCGTTTGGACCGCGAACCGGACCCGGGGATTTCGCGCGTCTGTTCCAGGCCGTGCGCATCGCCCTGAATGACGAGCTCGCATTACTCGAGAGAGCTCTGCCCTTGCTCCGTGACAGGTTGGAACCGCATGGAGTCCTCGCGGTGATTTCTTACCATTCTGGCGAAGACCGGCTGGTCAAGCACACAATGCGCGAATGGAGTCTCGCGTGCATCTGTCCGCCCAAGCAGCTGCTGTGCACTTGTCGTGGCAAAGCTCTCGGCACCCTTTTGACCAAGCGGGCCACTTCGGCGACTCCGGCCGAGACCGCTGTCAATCCGCGCTCTCGGAGCGCCAGACTCCGCGCATGGCGAAAAGCGGCGTAACACTCCGCGGGCGTAGTCTCCTTGGACTGATTCTCGGCGCTTTTGTCGTGGTTGCGCTGTCGATAGTGTGGAGACGCACCATCGGCATAAGCCAGGCGGAGCATCTCGCCGCGCTCGATGCCCGGCGCGTCGAGCTCGAGGGCGAACGCGCCCGGCTCGAGAGCGACATTCGCGATGCTTCCACCAGACAGACGCTGGGCGTAACTGTCGAGCGTCGTTTGGGGATGCACATCCCCACTGACAGGCAGGTTGTCATTTTACCACGAGCGCGGAATGAAACCCCCTAAACGGGTTGCGGTCGTCCACGCTTTTTTCATCCTCTTCGCGCTCGCGCTCGTAGTGCGAGCGGCGAAGGTGCAGGTAATCGACGGTAAGCAATGGGCAGCGCGCGCGACACGCCAACATTTCTTTGCGTCTCCTTTAGCCGCCCCCCGCGGCGAGATTCTCGATGCCGGTGGCAACACCCTCGTCGAGAGCCGCGAGATGACGCGGGTCGCTTTGGCGCTTCCCGAGGTGCGCGACACCGCTTTCGTGTTGAGAGCCCTTCACCGGGCGCGCGTCGACGTAGAGGCAGTCCACGCGGCGATCGCGCGCCGTCGGCGGTGGATCGAACTGCCGGGACTCTATTCGTCGGCCGATGTCGCATCGATCTCCAGGCTCAATGGGATTCACCTTACGCCAGTGCTACAGCGTGTTTACGGACACTCTGGTGGGATCGAGCGAATCGTAGGAACACTGGACGGCCAAGGTAATCCGCTCGACGGCCTGGAGCTGGCGCTCGACGCGATCCTGCGTGGGGACTCCGGGAAGGTAAGGCTCGCGCGCGACAAGAGCGGGAGAGCGATCGATTCTCCCGATGGATGGACCGATCAGCCGAAAGCTGGCTCTACGGTCGTGCTGACCATCAACAACACGCTCCAGGACATCTGTGAGCGCGAGCTGTCGATCGCTGTCGACAGTCTCCACGCCGACGGCGGCGACATCGTCGTAATGAATCCGCACACCGGAGAAATTCTTGCCCTCGCGAGCAACAGGGTCGGACGAACCATGTTCTCGAACACGGCTGTAACGGAGCCGTTTGAGCCCGGGTCTACGCTGAAGCCATTCATTGCCGCCTCTTTGCTCGAGCGCGGGCGGGCGAGGCCGGGCGACGTCGTGAACACCCACGACGGAAAGCTCGAGCTCGATGGCCGGGTGATCACCGACATGCACAAGGCAGCATCACTTTCGCTCGCTGACGTCATCCGTTACTCGAGCAACGTCGGCATCGTCGAGTTCGGGCAACGACTGACGCCGCGTCAGAAATACGAAACCTTCCGCGATCTTGGATTCGGCACGCCAATCGGCGTCCCGCTGCCGGCCGAAGCAGCAGGAACCTTACGCGAGCCCAGGCAGTGGTCGAAGCAGACAAGCGCGTCGATCCTCATGGGTTACGAAATCGCGGTCACGCCGCTCCAGCTGGTTACAGCTTACGCCGCGATTGCAAACGGCGGAGAGTTACTCGAGCCACACCTTGTGAAGGAAGTCCGCGCCAGCGACGGTAAGGTCGTTTACCGCGCCGAGCCGCGCGCTGTGCGCCGCGTGATGTCGGGCGAAGTCGCCCGAACGGTCCAGCAGATGCTCCTCGCGGTAGTTCAGGAAGGAACCGCTACGAAGGCCGACCTCGCGACTTTCGACGTCGCCGGAAAGAGCGGCACCGCGCGGCGCACGACTCAAAACGCGGGTTACACCGCCGGGAACTACACGGCCAGTTTCGTCGGACTTTTCCCGGGGAACGATCCGCAATACGTGGTACTGGTCAAACTCGACAGCCCCAAGGGTCGGCACTACGCCGGTGGAGACATTGCCGCGCCGGTAACGCAAATCGTATTGCGCGCAGCGCTCGCGGCGCGCGACGCTGCCCTCGATCGCGAAGGACTCGCCGCGTCGGAGAAGTCTGCTGGCCCGGAGCCAGTTCGCGATGGAGCCCACACCCGAAAGGCGCTTTCAGGACGCGATAGTCAATTTGACCCGAGCGGTAATCTCGGTCACCGCGACTCGGACGAAGGTACTGCCTCCTACGTCGTGGAGCTGCCTTCAGCGCCACGATCGGCCCCGGTAGCGATTGCGCCACGACCAGTTCCAGACGTGCGTGGACTGTCTGTGCGAGAGGCCGTGCGTGCTCTTCACGGGGCCGGCTTTCGGGTCCGCCTGCTTGGCACATTGTCAGCGGGCACGTTGCCTGCCGCCGGAACAATCGCTGCGCCGGGCACGATCGTTCAACTGAGTCATCCGCTCCAATGAGAGTGAAGGTTGAGGCTATCAAGACCGCGCTGGCCGAGCGCGGCTTGTTGGTGGGTGCACGCGGTGAGATGCCGCAGGAAATCATTGGGATATCCGATGACAGTCGAAAAGTTGATCGCGGCCACCTCTTCATCGCGGTTCGGGGGTCGAGCAGCGACGGCCACGATTTTCTCGACGCGGCGGCGCAGCGCGGAGCTGCGATTGCGATCGTTGAAGATCCTGTCCGAACCAGACTTCCTTCGCTCGTGGTGCGCGAAGGCAGACGCGCGGCGGCGCTCGCCGCGGCGACCGCGTATGGAAATCCGGCCCGTGAACTGACGTTGGTGGGGGTCACCGGCACCAACGGCAAGACGACGACGACTTCCATCATGCGACATCTCTTCGATGACGCCGAAGGATCGAGCGCCTCGATCGGAACCCTCGGCGTTCTCATCGGCAGCGACGGCGATGTCTTTCCCGGAGGTGGGGGGCTCACGACTCCCGGACCGGTGGAGTTGCAACGAATTCTCAGCGAGCTGGTTCGCCTTGGTGTGCGCACGGTCGCCATGGAAGTCTCATCGCACAGCCTCGACCAGAAGCGCGTCGACGGTCTCGAGTTCGATGTGGTCGTTTTTACCAACCTGACGCGGGATCATCTCGACTATCATGGAACGATGGAAAATTACCTGCGGGCCAAGACGCGCTTGCTGGATTACGTGAAACCTGACGGGACGACCGTCGTCAACGCCGATGCCACGGAGTGGAAAGCGCTGGAGTCACGCTCGCGTACGCTGACTTTCGCTGTGCGCGCGTCCGCCGACGTCCGCGCGGAGGAAGTGCGATTCACTCCGAATGGAAGCGAATGGCGGCTCGTGACCTCAGGTGGCACTGTCACCGTTTCGTTGCCACTGATCGGAGACGTCAACGTGGAGAACGCACTCGCGGCAGCGGGGACCGCGATCGCGCTCG
>DASWDV010000036.1:0-13728 GCA_036395075.1 Gemmatimonadaceae bacterium
GCGACTCCCGCCGAGACCGCGGAAAACGGATCGACGTGCGATGAGCCAACGGCGCGCACGGCGTTAGTCGAACAGTTCTGCTCGTGGTCGGCGTGCAGAATGAACAGAATCTCGAGAGCACGGGCGAAAACCGGGTTGGCCTCGTACTTGGATTCGCTCATCCGCGCGACCATCGACAGAAAGTTCTCGACGTACGAGAGACGATTGTCGGGATAGACGAACGGCAATCCTTTCACGTGGCGATACGAGAACGCGGCGATCGTCGGCGTCTTCGCCAGCAGTCTGATGATCGAGATGTTGCGCTCGGTCTCGTCGAAGATGTTGCGCGCCGAAGGATAGAACGACGCCAGTCCCGCTATCGAGCTGTTGAGCATCGCCATCGGATGCGCATCGTAGCGAAAGCCCTCGAGGAATTTCCGAAAGTTTTCATGCACGTAGGTGTGAAACGTGATGTCGTGCACGAACTGGTCGTATTGCTGCTGGGTCGGCAGCTCGCCGTGACGGAGCAGCCACGCGACTTCGAGGAATGTCGCGTTTTCGGCCAGCTGCTCGATCGGGTATCCCCGGTAGCGCAGAATGCCCTTGTCGCCGTCGATATAGGTGATCGCGCTCCGACACGATGCGGTGTTGAGGAACGCCGGATCGTAGCTCATGAGGCCTGTATCGTTGGGATCGCCTGTCTTGATCTTTTTGAGCTCGACGGCGCGAATCGCACCATCGGCCACCGGAACCGTGTAGGCCTTGCTCGTGCGGGTGTCCTTTATTTCGAGCGCGCTCCCGGACGGAGCGGCGGCTGGCGCGGCGGGCTTCGCCGAATTCTTCGCGGGTGCTGCAGCCGGTGTAACCGGTTTGGAGGTGCTTTTTTTGGCGGAGGGAGAGGGCGGTCGGGCGGTCGTACCGGTCTTCGGCATCCTGTTCTCCAGTTGATTACATCAAATTTAGCGCAACGGCCGTGCATTCGAGACCTTTTCCGCCGCTGACACGCGAGGGACCGGTCTAGCATAATTGTTTGTCGGTAAGCAGGACCGCGGGGGTAAGACAAAACCTTGCGGCGAACTCATGTCGGGCCGCCTTTCAGGGAGAGCTTTGATGGCGTTCTATCGCAGGGTAACCGGTCCGATGCCGGACCCGCAGGTGATGATGGTGCCGATGCTGCCGCGACGGCTCTTCATTCTAAGAATGCTTCGCAATGCCGGCATCGCGACTGGTGTAATTGCTGGCGGACTGCTGATCGGAATGCTCGGCTACCACGGTCTTGGCCGGCTCAGTTGGGAAGAGTCATTCTACTACTCCTCAATGATCCTCTCCGGCGAAGGCCCGCCGCCGGATCCTTTGCTCAGCGGCGCCGCTCTGACACACCTGCACATCTTCGCCGGACTTTACGCGCTGTTCAGCGGCGTGACGTTCATCACGATGGTGGGTGTATTGTTCGCGCCGGCGCTGCATCGCTTTCTACATCGGTTTCATCTCGAGATCGCGGCGCACGACCCGGACGGAGACAACTCAGCCTCTTGAATCACAACCGCTTCACTCGCGTCACCTGCCATTTCCCGCCGGTGACGCTGCGACCTGGCGTCGATGGAACCGTGGTGAACGTTCCTTCGATCGTGCGAGCGTTCTTGAAAGTCCCCTGAAAAGTCGTCGTCACGGGACAGTCGCAATCGGGATCGCGATAAGGATCCAGAGTCCCGCTCAGGTTGCCGCCCTCTTTCCGTAGGAAATGAATCTTCAACACGGTTCTGCCCGGCGCCGATATGTTGCTCACCACCTCGCGCTCCGCTGGGGTGAGTAACGAGTCCGCCCGCGGAATCATCACGACGTTACCCGACGCGGACCCCTCGCCCGCCCTCAGCGTGAACGCGATGGTTCCACTTCTCCCCGTTTCGGCGCTGCTGTAATTGCCGCGCCATTCGCCCACGAGCGGATTCAGGTCGAAGTCGCTCGAGGTCAGCTCGATCTCGGGGGCTCGCGACGCGCAGGCAATCGTCGAGGCGAGGAACCCTGTCGCAATGATCAGCGAAGCGCGCATGTATCTCCGGTTGAATTCCTACTTCTACCAGATTGGCAGCAATCCCGTCGCCGATCAAGCCATCGCTACTAATCTTGTCGCCTGAAGACGCCGTGCGGACCGGGATTACGTAGGTCGCGGCTCCGTTACCGGAACGGGACGGAAACCCTTGCGCTCCATCTTCCCCCAATCCTTTCTGCCGCGCAAGAATTTCCAGAGGCCGCGCAGTCGCCAGTAAACGGTCAACTGGCGGTAGCCGATGTTCTCCACGAGGGCCCACCAGAACAGCAGCGCACGATCACGAAACGTCTCGTAGCGGTGGAAGCTCAGATCCTCGAGGATCAGCGTGAATGCCGTCAGCGCGGTGCCGAGTCCGTAAGCTGTAAGGTAGAAGAGTCCCGCGAAGCTCAAGTCGACGACGCCGAACAGAAGACCCACCAGCAGCGTCACGAGGCCCGCCGCTTCGATCACCGGCGCGAGCAATTCGACGAACGCGTAGTAGGGATAAACGAAGAGGCCTGTCACACCGTAGCGGGGCTTGAACAGCATCCCGCGGTGGCGCCACAACACATCCGCCAAACCTCGGTGCCAGCGGTCGCGCTGGCGGCCGAGTACACCCGCGGATTCTGGCACTTCGGTCCACGCGACCGGATCGGGAACGAACGCGATCTTTCCCGGACCTCCCCGCTCGTACGACAGCCTCTTGAGCCTGAGCACCAGCTCCATGTCTTCGCCGACGGTGTCGTGGAGGTATCCACCCGCGGTCATTACGGATTCACGGTGAAAGAGTCCGAACGCGCCGGAGATGATGATGTTGCCGCCGAGTCGGTTCCAGCCGAGACGTCCGAAGAGGAAAGCACGTAGATATTCGACGACTTGCACTCCGGCCAGCAGGTTCGTAGGCACCGCTGTCTTCGCGATGCGGCCGTGCTTCACTTCCGATCCATTGACGACGCGAATCGTACCGCCGGTAGCGACGACATCGGTTGCGTACAAGAAAGGCCGTACCATTCGCTGCAGCCCGTCGGCTTCGATCAGTGTGTCGGCATCCATTGCGCACACCAGCTCGCCACGCGCGAAGCTCAATCCGACGTTCAACGCGTCGGCTTTCCCTCCATTTTCCTTGTCGACGACCACCAGCCCCGGATACGTCGACGAGCGATATAACAAACGGACGGGCTTCGTTTTGATGCGCTGCTGGTAGATCGTTTTTACCGGAACAAGGGCAAACTTCTCGATGAGAACCTGCACGGTCTGATCCTTGGATCCGTCGCTGATCACGATCACTTCGAGGTTCGGGTATTGAAGTGCGAGGAGCGCCCGGAGGCTCGTCTCAATGGTTGCCTCCTCGTTGTACGCGGGCGCAAGAATCGAGATCGTGGGGGAAAGAGTCGAGCTCAATAGCAGGTGACGGCTCTCGTCCGCGATCAGCAGCATGTGACGCCGGAGCTCGAGGAGCGAGCTCACCAGCAGAACCAAATACCACCCGTTGACGGCGAGGAAATAGAGGAGCACGACGAACTGGCCCCTGACGAGGATCTGGCTGACGATCGACGGCAAGATGGAATTCATGTGTCGGCCGCCGGCTTCTGGGCGAGCAACGCAAAGGCCAGGGAAAGCTCAGTGACTGCGCGCGACAGCCTCATCCGGTTGCCGCCAGCGGAAGGTCCAGAACCTGTTGCGCCATATCCGCGGCGAAGCGGTCGTCGCCCTTGAGGGCGCGCCGCAGAAACAAGGCACCCGGAGCGCCGATGGCGCGGAGTGCGAGGCCTGCATCGCGCCGGACTCGCCACGTCTCGTCACGAAGACATTCCGCCAGCTTCGATGCAGCTTGCCAATGCTGCATTCGCCCAAGCGATTGTGCCGCGCCGGCTCTGACTGGCGAATCCTCGTCGGAGAGTAGCTCCATCAGTCGCGTCGCACCCGCGGAATCGCCAATGGCCCCGAGGAGTTTCGCAGCGCCCCGGCGAATGGCGGGGTTTTCATTTCGGGACAGAGTCAGGGCAATCGGTCCGAACCTAGGCTGTGCGAGTGATTCGGCGACTCGCAGTCCTGCTTCGACTGCGCGGCCGGAATGAGTTTCGAGAAAGGTGGCGAGAGGCGCGGCGACGATCCCGCCCATGCGAAGAAGAGCGTTCTGGACGGCAAACCGTGCCTGCGTCGCCTGATCGGCGAGCAGCAACAACATCGCCGAGATCACGGGCACCGAAGGGTGCGCCGCCGCCCATTCGGCGGCCTGGGCGCGGACAGCGGGGTGTGGATCGGCGAGCATTTTCTGGACGAGTGGATCGGGCACGTCCATGCGCGAAAGAATGCGAGTGCCGCGCAGGCGGCGACTCCAGCGCCGGCTCTCGCACAGCTTGCGCGCGCGATCGAGTAACCCTACCTGCTCCGCGATGAAACGCAATCGCTCTTTTCCGGTGCCGCTCAGATTCCGGGAGATCTCGAGAAACGCGATCACCTGCACTTCGTGGGAGAGCTGGCGCAGAGATTGGATCACCTCCGGGCTGACGTGACCACTCGTCACGAGCCGGGCGAGCGACTCTCTGGCACCGGTCGTCAGCTTGAGGAGGCGACGCTCGTTCAGGAACAGCCAGAGTCCGTGCGTGAAGAACAGGCCGACTGCGAGCACGAGGAGACCGAGCTCGATCAGCATCACGATGTCGAGAAGGCGCTCGTTTACCACGTTTGTGTCTGCTTGAGCACAGTGCGAACCTTGTGCATGAGCACGGGCACACTGAACGGTTTGGCGATGTGATCGGTGGCGCCGAGCTCGAGAGCCGCGAGGACATCGCGTTCGCCGG
Organism: Gemmatimonadaceae bacterium; assembly: GCA_036395075.1. Classification (GTDB taxonomy): domain Bacteria; phylum Gemmatimonadota; class Gemmatimonadetes; order Gemmatimonadales; family Gemmatimonadaceae; genus UBA4720. The sequence continues at coordinate 4,813 of DASWDV010000036.1, forward strand.
TGCGCGCGGTCAGCATGACGACACTACTCAGTCTCGTCACTTCGCCGCTCTTGAGGCGGCGCAGAACCTCGAGCCCGTTGAGTGCGGGCAGATCGACGTCGAGAAGAATTACGGTCGCCTGTACCTCAGGCGGACTCCCGGTGAGCGCCGCGACAGCTGTCTCGCCGTCGGCGAATGTGGCGACGCGCAAGCTGCGGGTCTCCATCGCGTGGCGCAAAAGAGTGACGAGCGACTCGTCGCTCTCGATCATGGCGACGTCGACGCGACGCGTCAGCGGACCCATCAGGTTGACGCCGGAGATTCCGACCCGCGTCGGCCCGCCGGTCGCTCGCACTTGAGTGAGAGCTTTGAGTGCTTCGTCCCAAAGGGCGGCTACCGTATCACCATCCGTCTGGTACTGGGCGACGCCGCCAGTGCAGGAAACGTGAACTCGACGGCCGTCGTCGGACAAAAAGTTTTGGTCCGCGATCTTGGCGCAGAGTTGGTTGAGCTTGATCGCGGCGTGCTCCTTCGTGCTTCCGTACATGCCGATGGTGAAGTCGGCGCCGCCCCACCAACCGGGAACGTCCTCGCCGCGAAAGGATTTCGGCAGGAGCTCCCCGATGCCGCGCAACACCGATTCGGCAGTAGCGCGTCCGAAGGTAGTAACCAGACTCGCGAACGCATCGACCTGAAGCACGGCGATGGAATACGGATCGGATTTTCGGCGGGCAAGGCGGAGAAAGCGCTCGATGAGCTCGGTTGCCTTGCCACCGGTCGCCAGGCCAGTGAGTGGATCCGTCTCGAGTGGCGTGCGACGCGCCCTCGTGCCCGTGAGCCGGCTCTCGATGCGCATCATCAGCTCGGCCGGCACGAAGGGCTTGCCGACGTAGTCATCGGCGCCAGCCGAAAAAATTCGCTGTACGCTCGCCTGATCGGTGTGTCCGGTAAGAAAGATCACCGGCAGCGCGCTCCAGCGCCGATCGTTCCTGATCACGCGACACAGCTCGGTCCCGCTGATCTTCGGCATCTCGAGGTCGAGCAGAACGAGATTGGGCTTCGTCTCGTCGATGACGCTCCAGAAGCGGAGCGGATCATTGAGGGCGGTGACAGCCAAGCCGCGCCTGCCGAGAAGAGAAGTCAGTCCACGCGAGACCATCGGCTCGTCGTCGACGACGAGAACGCGCCGGCCCTGGAACTGAGAGTCTTCGAGGGCACTGGCGCCAGTTCCGGGCGTGGGCGTGCGGGACGCATCAGATGCTTGAGGAGCGGGCGGCACGGGAGCTCCCACCAGATTCTGACGGAGTGCCAGAAGCTGCTCCGAGATTGCGACGCCGTCCGACCCAGTGAGTGAGTCGTTCGTGAATCGGTCGGCGATATCCTTCGCGATGCTCGCCCCTTTCTGGAATCCGAATCGAGCGGCGATCTCGGCGACGCCTTGTGCGTCTCGCTGGGCGGCTGTCCTGAGATCCGGAGACAGACCGCTGTCGAGCACCGCAATCGCCGCATCGTCGAGCTTGTCGATTTTTTGGAAAGTCGACGGGCGCGCGCGATCCCACGCCTCGGAAACCGCGGCGGCAATGTGCTCATCGTGGGCGGCCTGGGGAGGAAGAACGTCGACCCCGCACATTTTGGCGAGCTCGCGGAGCATTTCTTCGACGTCGACAGGGGCGAGAAAGAATCGATCGACGTGGATGTCCTTCAGTGCGCGCAGCGCGATTTCCGCCTGCTGCATCGAGATGCAGTAGGCGATTCGCATGTCGTCGCTCGCGTCCCTGGCGCGGCGAGCTACATAGATGGAATCTTCGGTGGGGAACACGTCGCTGAGAATGACGAGGCCGGCTTCAGCATGGGCAGCGGCCCGGCCCATCTGCTGAGCGTTGTCAAATTCGCTGACTGCGACGTTGCGAAGCCTGAGTCCGATCTCGCGGACAATTTCCGCGGGTATACCCGCCACCAGGACTTTGACGGGCGGCGCCATCTCCTAGGGAAGGTGCTCAAGACATCGGTATCTCATAGGAGAGAGAAGAATCAACAGGGCGGGAGGTAACAGGCGGTTGCGCGGTCGCCGCCGCTATCAGCTTTCGTCCGGTGCTCCCTGCTTGGCGAGGGCGAGGACCGCATTCCACTCGGCCGCCCCGACCTTCTGGACTGACAGCCGACTGCCCTTCTGAAGGAGCGGCATTCCCTCGAGCTCGGGCTTTGTCCTCATCTCGCTGAGCGTAACGGGCCGAGCAAGGCGCTCGATGGCGTGGATGTCGACCATTGACCAGGGAGATTCTCCGGATTTGGTCTTAGGATCGTAATGAGGGTCCTTGGGGTCCGTTGCGGTGTGATCGGGATATCCCTCGCGCACGATTTCGACGACGCCAACGACACCTGGTGAGTCGCCGCCGGAGTGGTAGAAGAACGCCAAATCGCCTTTTTTCATCTCGTCCCGCAGATAGTTCCTCGCCTGAAAATTCCGCACCCCGTCCCAATGCGTGGTGCGATTCGGCGAGTTCCAGAGGTCGTCGAAGCCGAAAGATTCCGGATCCGACTTGAGGAGCCAGTACTGTCTGTCCGTGTGCGCGGGTCGCGCAAGTTTTGCCATTCAGGTCACCCTTATGCGAAGAAATGTGCAATGACGTCCGCGAGGAATCCGCTATAGTGGAACCTATGGGGCGAAGCGCCGTAGATTGGAGTACATCATAACCATTATCCCAGCAGGACTGTCATCCATGCATCGCCACAGCTTCCGGACTTCCCGTCTAACCTGCCTCTCCTTGCTCGCGGTCGCCGGCGCTCTAAGTGCGCAGACATCGCCGAGCACATCACTAACTTATCCGGTCGCCGCCCGCGGGACGCAGGTCGACGTGTATCACGGGACCAGCATCGCCGATCCTTACCGCTGGCTCGAAGACGTCGACGCGCCAGCAACAACCCAATGGGTCGCGGCCGAGAACCGGCTGACCGACGCTTTCCTCGCGACGATCCCTGAAAGAGCGGCAATCCGGAACAGGCTCACCCAGCTATGGAATTACTCGCGCTATTCGGCGCCGTTCAAGGAAAACGGACGCTATTTCTATTTTCAGAACACGGGACTCCAGAACCAGAGCGTGCTCTTCGTGCAGGACGGAAGGAATGCCGCGCCGCGGGTGCTTCTCGATCCGAACACGCTGTCGAGCGACGGGACAGTTGCGCTTTCTGGAACCGCCGTGTCGGACGACGGGCACTATCTGGCCTATAGTCTTTCGACGAGCGGCTCCGATTGGCGTGAGCTTCATGTGCGTGATGTGAACACCGCTCGCGACATCCCCGACACCGTGAGGTGGGTGAAGTTCTCCGACATGTCGTGGACGCACGACAACAAAGGCTTTTTTTATTCGCGGTACGACGAGCCGACGTCGGGCAACAAGATGACCAACACCAATCGGAACCATAAGCTCTATTACCATCGTGTCGGACAGCCGCAGTCCCGCGATCAGCTTGTCTACGATCGACCCGACCAGCCGGATTGGCTCTTTAACGGAAGCGTCACCGACGATGGCCAGTACCTGACTATCACTGTGTCCCAGGGAACCGACGTCAGGACCCGACTTTATTTCATCGACCTCGACAATCCGGGCAAGCCACAGATCGACAACCCGGTCGTGAGACTGATCGACAGGTTCGACGCTGAATACTCGTTCGTCGGTAACCGCGGAACGATGTTCTACGTGCGGACCGATAGAAATGCGCCGAAGGCGCGCATCGTCGCCATCAACATCGACAACCCGCGCGAAGAGCGCTGGAACACGATCATTCCCGAGAACAAGGACGCGCTCGTGAGTGCGACGATGGCCGGCGATGACATCGTCGGCAACTATCTGCAGGATGCGCACTCGAGCGTGCGGTTTTTTGCGGCCGGTCCCGACAATCGTCGCGACGAGCGGCCGCGCGGGCAACGGTCCCCACAGCCGCAGCGCAACCCCGGCAGTGTCTACGACGACACGAGCACGGCACCGGTAGCGTTGAGGGAGCGCGGACAGGCAATGGGCGGCGGGTTCACCTTGCGCGGCGAGCTACCTCTTCCCGGAATCGGGACTGTCGATGACGTCCATAGCCGGCAGGGCGATGACGAGATGTTCTACAGCTTTACGTCGTTTCTTTATCCGACGACGATCTACCGCTTCGATCTCAAGTCGCGCCGCAACGAAGTGTTTCGCGCGCCGAAGGTTGCGTTCGATCCTTCGCCCTACGAGACTCGCCAGGTCTTCTTCACGAGCAAGGACGGGACGCGTGTGCCGATGTTCATCACCGCCAAGAAGGGTATCGCGCTCGACGGCAATAACCCGACGCTCCTTTACGCCTACGGCGGCTTCAACATCTCCGAGACTCCGGCTTTCTCAGCCGCGAACGTTGCATGGATGGAGATGGGCGGCGTCTATGCCCTGCCCAATATTCGCGGCGGTGGAGAGTACGGAAAGGCCTGGCACGAGGGCGGAATGCTGGCCCGCAAGCAGAACGTCTTCGATGATTTCATCGCGGCCGCCGAGTATCTGATCAGGGAGAAATACACCTCGACTCCAAAGCTCGCGATCCGCGGCGGGTCGAATGGCGGACTGCTGGTCGGTGCGGTGATGACCCAGCGTCCTGACTTGTTCGGAGTCGCCCTTCCCGAAGTCGGAGTGATGGATATGCTGCGCTTCCAGAAATTCACGATCGGCTGGGCGTGGACGTCGGACTACGGATCGTCGGATGACCCCGCGCAGTTCAAGTACCTGCGCGCGTATTCTCCGCTGCAGAACATCAAGCCGGGCACCTGCTACCCGCCGACCCTCGGCTTCACGGCGGACCATGACGATCGCGTCGTTCCGGGACACACTTTCAAGTTCATTGCGACGCTTCAGGCGGCGCAGAGCTGCGCCAATCCGATTCTGGTCAGAATCGAAACGAAGTCGGGTCACGGGGCAGGACGGCCGACGACCAAGCTGATCGACGAAGCAGCCGATAGATTTGCCTTCCTCGTCAAAGAGCTGCACATGAGACCGACGCTGCAGTAGATGGAGACATTTCTCGCCGGCGCGGACGCTGTAAACCAGGTTCTGCGTACCGCGCTTCTGTCGATCGCGGCGGTATTTGCGGCGATCTGCGTGCTCGACTGGGCGGTTCGCACCAGAAAAATCAGTCCCTTCAACGCCGTCGCCAGATTCTGTCGCTCGACGGTGGACCCGTTCATCGCCCCCATCGAGCGTCGCGTGGTGCGTGCAGGTGGCGCGCCGGCATCGGCGCCGCTCTGGGCGCTGGGGGCAGTCGTCATCGGCGGAATCCTGCTGCTGACATTACTCGACGTCGTCCGGCTTGAGGTGCTGAGGTCCATCATCGCATCGCAGGAAGGGTCGGCCGGAATCTTTCACCTGCTCGTCAGTTGGACGTTCACGATCCTGAAAGCCGCGCTGGTGGTGAGAGTGATCAGCTCGTGGCTGCCGATCTCGCCCTACTCCCGATGGGTTCGGTGGAGCTATCTGTTGAGCGAGCCACTTCTCGCGCCGCTCCGGCGCATCGTTCCAGTTCTTGGCGGCCTCGACGTGACTCCGATTGTCGCGTATATCATTCTTGGCATCCTCGAATCACTGCTCTTCAGATATATGTGAGCAATTTCGACGCGCATCGCCGGGGTGACGCAGTGCGCTTTACGGTACGACTTCAGCCCCGGGCATCGAGGAACGAGATCGCGGGGTTACAAGGACCTTCGCTGAAAATTCGGGTGACAGCTCCACCGGTGGACGGATTGGCGAACGAAGCACTGATCGATGTTCTTTCCAAGGCGCTCGAAATTCCACGGCGCAATGTGTGCATCGTGTCCGGGCACACCTCGCGGACGAAAACAGTCGAGATCAGCGAGGTAGATTTGGCATCGATTCAGCGGCTGGCTGGTTGAAGGGAGGCGAATTGGCGAAGGTGATTCTCGTCGGCGCTGATGTGGCGCTGCTCGAAGGACTCGCGCAGACGTTGCTCGGATCTGGCCACGACGTTTTGTCTGCCACGACGGTTGGAGAGGCTCGTGTCGCGCTCAACGGAGATTTGCCGACAATCGCGGTCATCTCGTCAGAGGCGCTCGAGGAAGGAGGAATCGCCGCAACGTTCCCGCTGACGCCTGGTGGTGCGCTGATCGTTTACGGAACGTCCCACGCCGAAAAGCCGTTTCTTCCGCCAAAGCTCCAGCGCGCCACGCTCGCGTATCTTGTCTTGCCGCTGGAGCGCCACCGGCTCCTTGCGCTCGTGCAATCCTTTGAAACGCGGTCCCGCACGACCGGTCGCTCCATTCGCGACGAACCGGCGAATGATTTTGAGCTCGAGTTCTGAGCAGCTTACTGAGGCCATCAACTGCGGACTGGTCCGCGGTACCCAGGCGTTCGCAGCTTGCCGACTCAGGCGACAGGCACTACTATAGTGATAGGGCATAACTGAACTCGTGGCGATTTAAAGCAACTTGCGGCCACGTAAAATAATCCGCTAAAGCGCTCGCCCGGCGCCTATGCGCGGGCATTTTTGTTTATCCGCCCGCCGGCCCGACAGAGCCAAAGCGAATTCTGTTATTCGTCTCCCAGGAACCCGCAATACCGGAATGAAAGAACGACGCATCGAATCACCCTACCTCGAAGCTCTATCGCGTCGCGTGCTGATTTACGACGGCGCGATGGGCACGAACATCCAGCGCTACAACCTTTCCGCCGATGATTTCGGCGGGAAAGCGCTGGAAGGGTGCAACGACAATCTGGTACTGACTCGCCCCGACGTCATCCAGGCTATTCACGAGTCGTTTCTCGCAGTGGGCTGCGACGTCGTCGAGACATGCACCTTTCAGTCGACGCCGCGACGACTCCGCGAGTGGGGCTTGGGGGACAAGGTTCGCGACATCAATGTCGCGGCGGCACGTCTGGCGCGCGCGGCCTGCAAGAAATTCGAGACGCCCGATCGCCCGCGGTTCGTAGCCGCCTCGATGGGTCCGACGGGAATGCTCCCTTCGAGCTCCGATCCCGTGCTCTCGAAAGTTTCGTACGAAGAGCTATCCGACAACTACTACGAGCAGGCCAAGTATCTGGTCGAAGGCGGCGTCGATCTGCTTTTGATCGAGACATCGCAGGACATCCTCGAGGTCAAGGCCGCCGTCGCAGGAATCGAAAGGTTGTTCGCCGAAATTGGAAGGCGAATCCCGTTGCAGACGCAGGTCACGCTCGACGTGAGCGGCCGCATGCTCCTCGGCACCGACATCGCGAGCGCGATGACCACGCTCGAGGCGCTCAACGTCGACGTCATCGGCCTGAATTGCTCGACCGGGCCCGAGCATATGCGCGAGCCGGTGCGCTACCTCGCCGAGCACGCCACGCTCCCATTGTCGGTGATCCCGAACGCGGGCCTGCCGCTCAACACTGGCGTGGGCGAAGCTGTGTATCCTCTCGACCCGGCGCCGATGGCACAAGCGCTGTCGGAGTTCGTTAAGGATTTCGGAGTCCGCATTGTCGGTGGCTGTTGCGGCACGACCCCCGCGCACCTCTCGGCTATCGTCGAAGCGGTGCGCTCCGTAGACGGAGAGAGTGCGGGAAAGCCGGTCAAACACGCTCAGCACGTGCCGCGGGTCAGCTCCGCCATGCGCGCCATCACGCTGCATCAGGATCCGCCGCCGCTACTCGTCGGAGAGCGTGTCAACGCCCAGGGCTCGCGCAAAGTGAAGCGATTGCTGCTCGCTGATGATTACGAGGGAATTCTCGAGGTCGCCCGCGAGCAGGTCGACTCGGGCGCCCACGTGCTTGACGTCTGCGTTGCGCTCACCGAGCGCGGCGACGAGGCCGAGCAAATGTCGAAAGTCGTCAAGCTCCTGTCGATGAGCGTGGAGACCCCGCTCGTGATCGACTCGACCGAAGCGAACGTAATCGAAGCGGCGCTCGAGCACATCCCGGGGCGCGGGATCGTCAACTCCATCAACATGGAGAACGGTCGCAAGCGCATCGATGCCGTGGTGCCGCTCGTGAAGAAGCACGGCGCGGCGGTGATCGCGCTCACGATCGACGAGATCGGGATGGCAAAGACGCGCGAGCGAAAGCTCGAAGTCGGAAAAAAGATCTATGACATCGTGGTCGGTGAGTATGGACTTTCACCTGAAGATCTGATTTACGACGCGCTGACGTTCACGCTGGCTACCGGCGACGCCGAGTGGATCGACTCGGGGAGAGAGACGATCGAGGGAATTCGGCTCATCAAACGCGAGCTGCCCGGCGTCTCGACAATTCTTGGCGTTTCGAACGTCAGCTTCGGCCTGACGCCCGAAGCACGCGGCGTTCTCAATTCCGTCTTCCTGCATCATTGCGTGCAAGCCGGTCTCGACGCCGCAATCGTCAATCCGGCGCACATCCGCCCGTACGCCGAGATCTCGGCCGACGAGCGTGAGATGGCGGACGATCTGGTTTTCAACAAGCGCTCGGATGCACTGCAGCGATTTATCGAGTATTTCGCGAGCGCCGGCGGAAACGGGGCGACGGCGCAGGTCGAGAAAGAGGACCCGACAGCGGGCATGACGCCGGAGCAGAAAATCCACTGGATGATCCTCCACCGCAAGAAAGAGGGCATCGAGGAACAGCTGGATGCCGCTGACGTGCGAAAGCATCCAGTCCGCGTTCTCAATGACGTACTGTTGCCCGCGATGAAGGAGGTCGGCGACAAGTTCGGTGCCGGCGAGCTGATTCTCCCGTTCGTGCTCCAGTCGGCGGAAGTGATGAAGAAAGCGGTGAAGCACCTCGAGCAGTTTCTCGAGAAAGCCGAAGGATTCACCAAGGGGAAGGTCGTCCTGGCGACAGTGTACGGTGACGTGCACGACATCGGCAAATCCCTCGTCAACACCATTCTCTCCAACAACGGCTACACTGTCTTCGACCTTGGCAAACAAGTTCCGGTCAATACGATTCTCGACAAGGCAGT
>DASWDV010000037.1:0-6094 GCA_036395075.1 Gemmatimonadaceae bacterium
GGCGTACACCAGCACTTGCATGACGCCGATGAACTGGGCATCGAGCATGACGTAAAGCGCGGCAAGGCTGAACATCGTGTTGACTAGCCAGAGCGCCGCCGCCACCGGGCTTTTTCTGGTCACGAACGTGATCGCCGACGCGAGGGCAATCACGCCGAAGAGGTAAAAGTGAAAAACGTAGAAGAGAGGATAGTGCGGATCCATTACTCGCCCTTCGGGTCTTCCGGATCCCACATTTCGCAAACCGGGTGGGTCTGATCCATCAGGCGCTGCAGATCGTAAACGAATCCGTCGCGGCTGTACTCGGAGTTCTCGTAGTGGCGACCGACGTGGATCGCCTCCTCGGGGCAAACTTCCTGGCAGTAGCCGCAGAAGATGCAGCGGAACTCGTCGATCTCGAATACGAGCGGATAGCGGTTGCCCTCCTCGTCCTCGCCAGGTACGAGCTTGATGCAGTTCGCCGGACAGACAGTCGGGCAAAGACCGCAAGCGACGCAGCGGGCTTTGCCCGTCTCCGTCGTAAGCATCCGGTGCGTTCCGCGCCACCGCGGAGAGATTGGTGATTTCTCCTCTGGATACTGTGTCGTGACGCGACCGTTGACGTCGAACAGATGCTTCACAGTGAGCGCCATGCCTTTGAGCGTCGCACGAATGTAACTGACGTCCTCGGTGGGACGATCCACAACCTTTACGGTGATTGCCATTATGTCGCCGCCTCCGGCGCGATGCGCGCTCGTCGGTCGAGTCGTCGCAGCTTCTCGATCTCCCGCGGATGCATTCTTCCATACGCGGGACTGATGATGCGGCCGCGGTCGAGTATCGCGAACAGCACGATGATCATGAGGATGTTGACGCTTCCAAGAATTGCCGCGTACATCATTCCCTGTCCGATACCGGCTGCGCTCAAGCCGAGCATCACGGCTCCGATCAGCACGATGTAGACGAGGGCGAGCGGCAGCATGAATTTCCAGCCCAGTGACATCAGCTGATCATAGCGGAACCGCGGCAAAGTCCAGCGGACCCACATGAATAGGAAAACGAAGAAGAGTATCTTGGCGAGAAAGATTCCGATCGAGAGCAGCGACAGCCATCCGCTGTAGGGGCCGATGTTGTCGCGCGCCGTGAAGGGAACGTCCCAGCCGCCGAAGAAGAGCGTAGCCATCAGCGCGCTCACCGTCACCATGCTCGCGTACTCGGCGATGAAGAAGAGCGAGAACTTCATCGCGCTGTACTCGGTGTGATATCCGGCGATGAGCTCCGACTCCGCCTCGGGCAGATCGAACGGCAAACGGTTCGTCTCGGCGAATGCCGCGACCATGAAGATGAAAAACGCCACCGTCAGATTCACAACGTTCCAGCCGCCCCACGCCTGCTGATTGATGATCGTGTTGAGGCTCACGTTTCCCGCCAGCAGCAGTACCGGAATGGTCGACATTCCCATCGAGATTTCGTACGAGATCATCTGCGCACTCGACCTGAGTCCCCCGAGCAACGCGTACTTGTTGTTGGATGACCACCCGGCGAGCACGATTCCGTATACGCCAAGGGAGCTGATCGCGAGAATGAACAGGAATCCTACCGGTAGGTCGGCGACAACCAGGTCGATTCTTCCCCACCGAGTTGGGACCGGCGCCCCGAACGGAATGACGCACCACGTAGTCAGCGCCGGGAGAAAGGACAGTATCGGTGCCAGGACGAAGAGCGGCTTGTTCACGCCGGCCGGCATCGTCTCTTCCTTCATGAAATTCTTGAGGCCGTCAGCAGCCGGCTGGAGCCATCCCTTGCCGACGCGGTTAGGCCCGTGCCGATCCTGGATCCACGCGGAAATCTTTCTTTCCGCGAGGGTAAGCATTGCCACACCGACCATGTAGATGGTGAAGATGACGATCAGCTTCAGTACTGTGAAAAGAAAAAACGCCATTCCGCTCACGGGTGGCAGATTTGGATCCACTGCCTGGAGTAGCGCTGAGAAGCCGACGAGGGTCATGTCGCTGCCACGGCGATTGGCGCTTTCGGAGCTGTCGGTGGCGCATCGACGAGCGGAAGCCCCTTGAATCCAAGCGAGTCGTACGACAGACCGGCGAATGACTTATGAGTGCTCGCGAGTCTGGCAAATACTTCAGACGGAAGGAAAAAGCTGGACTGTCTTCCGAGCGCCCCCAGTAAATCACCAAGCACCAACCAGCTTGGCCGGGTCTCACCCGGCGCCTGACGCGCCTGAGTAAAGCGCTGCACTCTTCCGCGCAGGTTGGTGACGGTGCCTTCTTCCTCTGAAAAATTGGCGATCGGAAGGACAACCGAAGCTTTGCTCGCGGCCTCGGGCAGAACGGAACCGATGACGATCACATCGCTCGCGCGCGCAACCGCGGCGGAGTCGATGCCGCCGAGGTCCTCGCCCGCGACGATGAGCACGTCACCCTGTCCCAGGCCCGCCAGCAGGTCCTTCGTTCTCTTGAAGCCAAGAGCCTCCGCGCCGTAGACGTTGGCGGCGCGGTCGCGCCTGAGAGCGAGATCCGCGACGCCAGCGAGAGGAGCTTCTTCGCCTTCGGTCACCCGGAACCCGCCGCTTCCGCCTTCCATCAGCTGCGTCAGAAGGAAGAGCGATTCGTTCGAAAGCATCGGCGACGCGGCGACGAAGACCTTCTTGCCATTGAGCGCCGCCGCCGCAGCAGCAGTCGCCGCATCCCAGGTGGTCGGAGCGAGTTCGTTCCCCCGGCGGATCATCGGTCGTTCGATGCGGTTTTTCTCGTTCATCCAGCGGTAATTGAGACGTCCCCAGTCGCACATGAAGAAAGCGTTGACGTCTTCATTTGGTCGCGGGCGCATTCGCACGAGCTGATTCTCGCGCGTTTCCATGGTGACGTTGCAGCCCTGAGTGCAGTTGGGGCAGATCGATGCGGTCCGATCGAGCTCCCACGCGCGCGCCTTGTTCAGAAAATCCTTCGAGAGCAAAGCGCCGACTGGGCACAGGTCCACGACATTGGCCGCCCACGGATGCGTGAGATCCTTACCCTCGAACTTGCCGATGAGCGCTCGATCGCCGCGCTCGCTAACGTTGATCGACGGATCGTGGGCGACGTCGTCCATGAACCGGACGCACCGCGTGCAAAGGATGCAGCGATTCGGCACGTAGATCACGTCGCCACCAAAGTCTTCAGCGGGGTTGAAGCGCTTTGGCTCGCGGTAGCGGGAGTCCTCTCGTCCTTCCTGGTACGTGTAATCCTGCAGCTCGCATTCACCCGATTGGTCGCAGATCGGACAATCCAGTGGGTGATTGATGAGAAGCATCTCGAGAACGCCCTTGCGCGCGTCGAGCGATTTCTCCGAATAGACGTGAACGACCTGACCTTCCGCTACCGTAGTCGCGCAGGATGGTGCGAGCTTCGCGGCCTTCTCGACTTCGACCAGGCACATGCGGCAGAGACCGGCGACGGGAAGACCGGGATGGTAGCAGTAGTGCGGAATGAGAATCCCGGCCGTCTTGGCCGCCTCGAGAATCGTGGTTCCTTCAGCGACGCTGACAGGTCGGCCCTCGATCGTCAGGCTCACCATCTTTTTTTCCGCCATTACGCGACAGCCGCCGTCACAGGGTGATAGCGCCTGCCCTGAATGAGCGCTTCGAACTCGCCGCGGAATTTCTTGATGCCGGACACGACCGGGACCGCGCAAGAATCGCTGAGAACGCAGATCGTCTTGCCAGTCATCTGCTCCGCGATGTCGAGCAACGTGTCGAGATCCTCCATCGTTCCCTCACCATCGCGGATGCGCTCTAGGATCTTGGTTGTCCACGCCGTGCCTTCACGGCATTGTGTGCATTGGGCGCAGCTCTCGTGGGCGAAGAAACGCGCAATCCGGGCGATAACGGTCACCATCGGCTGCGCATCGTCGATCACGATGACGCCGCCAGAGCCGAGCATGGAGCCTTGAGCGACAAATCCCTCGTAGTCCATGAGGGTCGCGTCGGCTTCTTCCATGGTCTGAATCGGGACGGAGGCGCCGCCCGGAATTACGGCTTTGAACTTCCGGCCATGAAGAGGACCGCCACAAAGGTCGTAGAGAAATTCCTTGAACGGAAATCCCATCACGACCTCGTAGGTACCTGGACGCTGAACGTTACCGCAAACGGAATAAAGCTTGGTGCCAGTGCTCTTCGGGTTCGACAGGCACATCTTCTTGTACCAGTCCGCCCCGTTGAGGAGAATCGGCGCGACGGCGATGAGCGTCTCGACGTTGTTGATCGTCGTCGGCATCCCGAACACGCCTGAAACCGCGGGGAACGGAGGCTTGATGCGCGGATTTCCACGGCGGCCTTCGAGCGAATTCATGAGCGCTGTCTCTTCGCCGCAGATGTAGGCGCCAGCTCCCTTGTGCACGTATACGTCGATTCTCTTGCCGCTGCCCATCGCGTTCTTGCCGATGATCCCGGCGGCGTACGCTTCCTTCACTGCCTTTTCCATCCAGTACAACGGCTCGGTGAACTCGCCGCGGATGTAGACATACGCGGTCTCGGCGCCAATGGCATGCGCCCCGATCGCACAGCCTTCGACGAGAGCGTGGGGAGTCCAGCGCATCAGCTCGCGATCCTTGAACGTTCCTGGCTCGGATTCGTCAGCGTTGCAGCAGAGATAGTGCGGCTTCCCGTCTCCCGGTTTCATGAACGACCATTTCATTCCCGTCGGAAATCCCGCTCCCCCTCTGCCGCGCAGACCCGACTCCTTCACAACATTCACGATGTCGGCGGGTTGCATTCCGAGCGCCTTTTCGAGCGCTTTGTAGCCGCCGCGCTTTTTCCAGCCGGCGAGTGTGCGCGCGTCCACATCCCCGAAATACTGGGAGAGAACCGTCGTTTCTCGAGGAAGTGGATGGTGCGGGTAGCCCATTATCCGAGCCGCGCCAGAAGTTCGGGCACCTTGTCCGGGGTCACCGACTCGACGAATTCTTCGTTGATCATCACCGGCGTGGCGAATCCGCAGGCGCCAAGGCACTCGACCTCGATCACTGTAAAGCGGCCGTCTGGTGATGTGACTCCCAGCTCAGCGGCGTTGGTGTGCCGAAGAAATGCCTTCACCACGTCCTCCGCGCCGCAGATTCCGCATGGCGATGTCGTGCACACCTGAATGAAATATTTTCCGACCGGGTGCTGGTGGTACATGGTGTAGAACGTCACCACACCCTTGACGTATGCCGGCGTCAAGTCGAGTGCAGTGGCAACTTCCACCATCGCTTCCTCGCTGACCCATCCGCGCTCGCGCTGGACGATCCAGAGCGCGGGGAGCAGTGCAGCCATCTTCGTCGGGTAATGGGTAAGAAGCTCGTGGAGCTCGCGACCCGCGTCACCCGCGAACACCGGCGCGTATGGCTCGTGTGCGCCACTGTCGTGGGACGCGTAATCAGGAGATTCAAGACCGCCGACGAGCTCAGGGGTCAACGGTCGATTTCTCCCATGACGATGTCGATGCTGGCGTTAATCGCGATCACGTCGGAGAGCAGATGGCCTTCCACCATCTTTGGAATCGCCGCAAGGTTGACGAAGGACGGCGGACGGATCCGCCAGCGCACCGGCTTCGCGGTGCCGTCGGATACCATATAGTAGCCCTTCTCGCCCTTCGGGCTTTCGTTCGCGACGTACGACTCGCCGATGGGCGGACGCGGGCCCTCCATTACCACCTTGAAGTGGTGGATCATCGATTCCATCTCGCTTGTCGCTTTGGATTTCGGTGGCAGGATGATCCGCGGGTCGTCGATATTCACAGGCCCATCGGGGAGCCGGTCAGCCGCCTGCTGCAGGATGCGCACCGACTGGCGCATCTCCTCGAATCTCACCAGGTAGCGATCATAGACGTCGCCGTTCGTGCCGACCGGAACCTCGAAGTCGTACGTCTCGTAATCGAGATACGGGAAGTCCTTCCGCACATCGTAATCGACGCCGGACGCCCTTAGCATCGGCCCCGACAATCCCCAGTTGATTGCTTCCTCGGGACTCATGACGCCGAGTCCGACGGTGCGACCTACCCAGATCGCGTTCTTTGTCAGGACGCGATCGATCTCATCGAGCGTGTGGGGAAAGGTGCGAATGAATTGGCGGAGACCCTCC
>DASWDV010000038.1:0-4299 GCA_036395075.1 Gemmatimonadaceae bacterium
CAGGCCGATGCTGTCGACGGGCTTCGCACTCCGCGCTCGGGAGCGACCTCTATAACGTTGAGCCTGCGTCGCACCAGACAGTCGACAGGATCCATGTGGTCGCCGCTGCTCAACAACCTGGCCCTCAACTCCTCGTACACGACCGGCGCGTCGCGTAGCGAGTACGAAGATGGCAAGGCGAAAAAATATGCGATCGGCCTGGACTTCAACTTGTCGCGCGCACTGTTGCCCGATTTGGCGCGATGGTCGCCCACGGAGCTCCATCTCACTAGCGTGTACTCGAACGGTCACGATGATCGCGTATCGTTTTTGAAGCCGGCGCTCGCTCCGGACGACACGGCCCGCGCCGTCAAAGGGCGAAACCGCACTTGGCGAAACGGCAGCAGCCTCGTGTTTCGACCCTTCAAAGCCGCATCTGTGCGGTGGGACATCACGTCAGTGCGCGACCTCCGCGGCTACGGTTCCGATTCGCCGCTCGGCATTGTCGCAACGAGCGATCGCGACCGGCTGCTAAGCTACGACACTGGTCTCGAGCGCGAGCGCGCCATGCAAGCAGGTGTCAACATCTCACCCCCGATCACCGCCTGGTTCCGGCCCAGGTTGGATTTCGGCACCTCGTACAACATGCTCCGCGACCCGAACACCCTGAGCTTCGCCCGTCAGGGAGATAGCACCGGCGACCTGCGCATTCCGCGCCGGCTCGGCAACTCCCAGACGACGACGGCCGGACTCACCCTCGATCTCCCTCGCGCCATCAAGCTGTACACGGACAGCAACAGCTTTCTGCGCGGAATCCTTGGCGGCCTGCAACCCATTGACGTCAACTTCAATCGGAGCGTGCTGTCGGTCTATGATGGAAGCGCTGCGCCCGCATCGCTCGCCTATCAGTTTGGTTTGGGTGGCATCGACAATTTCCGCAGGCAGGGCGGAGACCTCGCCACGAGTGTCGGGCTCGTCACGCAGCTCTCCGTAAATCAATCGGTGAACCTTCCGCTCGGCGCGAGCCTCGCGACTAGATACCAGCGCATCAACACTAGAAACTGGACACGACGGATCGAGCAGGGTCAGGACATTGTCGATGGAACCCAGATCGTGTTTCCGGACGTGTCGCTTCGCTGGACGGGTCAGCCAGCCGGTCTCAAGTCAATCGTCTCGAGCCTCGGCGCCAACGCGCGGGTTCTCGAGACTCGCCAGCTCAATGGAACGCAGCCGCTTCTCGGAGAGCTGATCGATGACAGAGGTCAGCTTCGTGTTCGAAGCTATCCGCTGAGCGGATCAGTCATCTTCGCCGGGACGCGACCCCTCGCCGGAACAGTGGGGTATTCATACTCCAAGCGGTTGGACGCAAAGCCCGGCCTGAGTAGCAATGGCGACAACGCTGATTTTAGCGTCGACGTCTCGAAGCCCTGGCGGTTGCCCTCGGATTGGAACCCGAGAAGCGACCTCCGAACGCGCATCAGTTACCAGAAGAGTCAGGGACAGAATTTCGTGATCAATCCCTTCGCTCTGACCGGCGAGAGCCGCCTGTCCGACAACGGCCGGCGCGCCTTCAGCATGAGTGCCGATACCGACGTTGCTGAAAATCTCTCATCGAGCTTTGTCATCTCGCGCGTCGAGAGTTTCGACCGTAACCTTAATCGCCGCTTCACGCAGACTGTCCTGAGTGCTGTGATGCACCTGCAGTTTTACGCCGGGGAATTCAAGTGAGATCGATGTTGGTCATACTTATGTTGTGCGCGTTAGCTGCCTGCAAAGGAGACGCAAAGGAGGGAAGCGCTGCGCAAAGAAGCGCGAGGCCGACCGCGACTACCACGGGTTTTAGTGGTAGCTCCGCGTACTCCTACGCAAAGGCGCAAGTCGATTTCGGTCCCCGAGTTCCCGGCTCGTCCGCCGCGAAGAAGGCCGGTGACTGGATCATCGAACAGATGCAGCGCCGCGCCGACACCGTAATTGTCCAGAGCTTCACCTACACGACTGCCGACGGAAAAAAACTTGCACTCCGTAACATCCTCGCCCGCTTCCGTCCCGATCTTCCGGAGCGCGTTCTCTACCTCACCCATTGGGATTCGCGGCCGATCTCGGAGTCCGCGACGACCGAAGCCGAGAAGAAGATGCCCGTCCCCGGCGCCAACGACGGTGCATCGGGCGTTGGGATGTTCGTCGCGCTCGGCGACATCCTCCGTAAAACGAAGCCAACCGTCGGAGTCGACCTCCTTTTCACCGACGGCGAGGATTACGGGCAATTCGGGCCGCCCGAAGTCGATGTGCTGATCGGTTCGAAGTATTTCGCGGCCCACCTGCCATCGCCGAACTACAAGCCCCTCTACGGAGTTCTCTGGGATATGATCGGCGACAAGGATCTCCGCATTCCTTACGAGATGAATTCGTTTCAACAGGCGCCTGAGGTCGTGTCGCGTGTGTGGCAAACGGCGGCCGACCTGGGTTACAGCGATGTGTTCGTTCAGGAGAGTGGAGGACTGATAACCGACGACCACGTCCCCTTGCTGAACGCCGGTCTTCGCGTGATCGATGTCATCGATCTCACATACGCGCCGCACCACACGCCGTACGATACGATGGACAAAATCTCCGCGCGATCGCTCGCTATCGTCGGAGATGTTGCAACAGCTCTCGTAACGCGCAAGTAAAATGAAGGGGAAGCTCACGGTCCTCATGATCACGGCGTTCGTGGACATGCTCGGACTGGCGATGGTCATCCCGCTACTTCCCTTTTACGCGACCAAGCTTGGCGCCTCCGCGACAGTTGTCGGCGTACTGATCGCTGCGTTCTCCATCGCCCAGCTCGCCAGCGCGCCACTATGGGGCAGATTCTCCGATCGTTACGGGCGCCGGCCGGCACTCCTCGCGGGTCTCCTCGTGTCCGCCGTCGCCTACGTCATCTTCGCGTACGCGAGCACGCTCTGGCTCCTCCTTCTTTCGCGCGTGGTCCAGGGCCTCGGTGGCGGCACGATCGGAGTCGTCCAGGCCTACGTCGCCGACGCCAGCGATCCAAAAGATCGAGCCAAGAGCCTCGGATGGCTTTCGGCGGCTACCAGCTTTGGCGCTGTCGTCGGACCGGCGATCGGATCCGCTTTGATCCACTGGGGACGCCACGCACCGGGAATTGCCTCCGCGATCTTCTGCGTTCTGATCAGCGTTTTTGCCGGCATCTACTTGCGCGAGTCACGCGATGACTCACCCGTCACGACCGAGCACGAGATTGTTCATCAGACCGGAGCCGGTGCAGTCTGGAGCGTACTTGCGCGGCCAAAGGAGCCGGCGCAACGCCTGATCTGGATCTACACGATCGCTATCGGCGCCTTTTATGGAACGGCTCCGACGCTTCCGCTGATACTCGCTCATCGGCTGCCAATTACCGAAGCTAACGTCGGCTTCTTCGTCATGTACCTCGGCGGCATGGGGGTCTTTGTTCGCGCGGGCATCCTCGGTCGCATGATCGAGTGGCTCGGCGAAGCTCGCCTGACTCGGCTCGGCCTCGTCCTCCTTGCATTGGGACTGGCGCTCATTTCCCAGGTTCACTCTTACGGGACGCTTCTCATCGCGCTGACTTTGATGCCGTTAGGGACGGCGTTCATCTTTCCCTGCGTGACGGCGATGCTTTCGCGAGTCGTCCCCAGGCGCCATCGCGGCTTGTACATGGGAGTCCAGCACACCTTTGGCGGGGTCTCGCGTGTCATATTCCCGCTCGCCGCTGGAGTAGCGATGGACCATCTCGGGCTCGGATTCCCGTTCGTGGTGGCCGGTGTTCTCGTGCTCGCCACGCTCCTTCTCACGACTTCCATGGAAGAGTACGCTCCGAGTCGCGCCGCTTCGGTGACGTAACGAGGGCATCCGTAGTTAGGGTCGGGTCATGCCGACCCCCGCCGAGCGTAAGGCGCTCCTCTTTTTCTCAGTCGTGTTGGTCCTTGGTTCGTCGACCAGAGCGTACCATACGCTCCATAGCCGTTCGAGCACCAACGCGGGCGCCAGGTCCGCACTAGAAGCGCAGATAAAGGCCGCCGACTCCGCCCGCCGATCGGGACTCCGTAGGCCCAAGCGAGAGAAGAAACAAAAGGCGCCTCCGAAGCCCACCGGTCCGGTCGATCTCGACACCGCGAGCGAGAAGGAAATCGAAGGCCTGAGACAGATTGGACCCGCACTCGCCCGACGCATCGTTGCCGACCGCGATACCTTCGGACCGTTCGGCTCTATGGAAGGATTGAAGCGAGTAAAAGGCGTCGGTCCCTCTATGGTAGCAAAGCTCGACTCCAGCGTAACCTTCTCCCTCGTCCCGCGTCC
>DASWDV010000039.1:0-1635 GCA_036395075.1 Gemmatimonadaceae bacterium
AGAGGGTCGTTTGGATACTAACGATACCGCGCCCTACTGGGAATGTGCGCGTTTCCCTGCACGAACACGCCATTGGCTGCAGGCCTATCCTGTGATTCCGCCGAGGCCTGTCCGGTCATTCGCCGCGCGGTAGATGAACAGTGAAGGTGGTGCCCCGCTCCTCCGAAGACTCTACGTCTATTCTGCCTTTGTGCGCCGAAACGATCTGATGGGCGATGTAGAGGCCGAGGCCCAGGTTCGCCGACGATCCCCCGACGCTTGTCGTCTTCGCGTGCCGCTTCATAGCGTTGAAGATCCCGTCGAGCCGCTCTTCCGGGATCGCCGGCCCACGATTGTGCACGCCGATGCTGATTTCGTTTTCAACGCCCTGAACGTCGACGGCGACAGCGGTCCGATCGGAGCCATGCTCGATTGCGTTGCTGATCAGATTCGTCAGCACTTGCGCCATTCGCGCACGATCCCATTTACCCCGCAGCGCTCCGCGCGCATCTACCTGGATGGTTCGACCAGGATGCGCAGCCAGAATCTCGTCGACCACGTCATGCACGACCTTCCCCATGTTCATTTTTTCGGGCGCGATCGGGATCCCGCCGCCGAGCCGGCTTCGAGTAAAGTCGAGCAGAGCGCCGACCATATGGTTCATGCGAGTAGACGCGCTGACGATGCGCGACGTGAGAGTCAGGTGCGGCTCGGGCAGCTCCCGGGTGTCGAGCATGAACCTGGCTGAGGTCATCACCGCGCCGAGCGGATTGCGAAGATCGTGGCCCAGGATGGCAAGGAACATCTCCTTCGATTTGTCGAGGTCCTGCGTGAATCGCGTAATCGATTCAGCCAGCGATTGGTCGATCGCTTCGTTGAACCGCGTCAGATCGTCGAGGTCGGCGGAGCTGATCTCTCCCTGTTCCTTCGTCCACAGGCGGATGACGCTCGCGCGGAGTGCCCGGTACTCGGCCACCATTTGATCCATGGTGAAGCCGCTTTCAGCTCTGCCCGTGCCGTGCTTTTCCGCCGCTGTCCGCTCACCAGTAGCAATAGCCGGCGCATGTCCTTTCGATTTTTCCGATTGTTCGTACGCGCCCTGCGGAGTCTTGAGATCCTCGGCGATCACTGTGAGCATATCGCTGGCGTGATCGCTCAGCGCCGTAATTCCCATTGAGCCGCTCGCCGGCGCGCAGCTCTTGGCGAACGCCTCCCACTCCGCCAGGATGGCGGCGCGATTCGACAGTATGAACTCTGCTAGTCGCATGATCCTCCTCGCAACGGCGCGCGGCTGGTGGCAGCGTGAGTTCCGTCGGCGCAATTATGGTGGCGCCTTCGCAAAGGGAAGGCATTGCCAGAAGCGCCGACACAATGAGGCTGTCGCGCTTGTGGGACCGGGCCGGTGTGATCGTCCAGTGAACTAAATGTAAGGCATTAATCGACGCGCATTTCATTACTCGGTCCACGCTTGGGATGTCGATTTTCTATCACGCGATGTCGATTTCGTATCACATACCTGACGCGACGAAGATTTCTATTTCGCGGCTCAAAAAAAGGTGGTATGGTCAAAGTCCTCGTTTTGGGTTGGGTGCGCCGATGAAATGGACTCCTGTGTTCTTCGCGTACGGTATTCTCGTCGCCTGCGGTGGCTCGACA
>DASWDV010000040.1:0-3870 GCA_036395075.1 Gemmatimonadaceae bacterium
TTCGACCAGGTCGCGAGTCGTGGCTTCTGATCGGCGCGCACGAACCGGAGGTACGATGTCTTCGCCAGGAAGTAGGTCGCCAGCCATACGTCAGCCACCACGATTGCGACGAGCGACGAGATGGCCGCGCCAGCGACGCCAAACGCGTGGCCCGTTACCCAACCGAAAATAAGAAAGGGCGCCAGCACCATGTTGGTGATCACGGAGCCGGTGGAGACGATCATACCGGCCTTGAAGTTCCCGACCGCGCGCAGAGCGGCGCCCGCGGCGACCATCAGGAACTGCAGCGCCATCGCCGGAATAAACCAGAGCAGGTATTGAGCGGCTAGCGCAGCCGTCTCGGCATCGGCGCTCATCGCGCGGGTGTACGGAAGCCTCACCAGCATTCCCACGATCAGAAAAGCAATTCCGGTAACGACCGCCAGCACCTGCGCCTGATTGAACATCAGCTCCGCATCCTCGCGGTTCTTTCTGCCGACCGCGTGCGACACGACGGTCGTCGTGCCGACGCCGAGCATCTGCGTCAGGGCGAGCACGATGAAGGTGAAGTTGCCGGCGATTGCAACGGCGGCGACCGCGTGCGTGCCGAGCCTGCCGACCCAGTAGAGGTCGATCAGGAAATACAGCGTCTGGAAGATCATCGTCACGAGCATGAAGCTCGTAGTCTTCAACAGATGTCGGGTGAGCCGTCCGGTGGTCAGGTCTTCCATCGTACGCTAATGTAGCGGGGTCGCGGCGCGGTGAGAATCGGATACACGACCGTCTCTCGCCAATTGAACCAGGCGGCGGATGTTGCGGGGAAGGGGCGCCGAGATGTTATTCTATCGCGCTCTTCCGGAGTCAACGTGGACGAAGCGAGTCAGATCAACTCGGCGCTTGCCGGGAAGTATCGAATCGAGAGGGAGATCGGACAGGGTGGGATGGCAACCGTCTACCTCGCGCGCGACTTGCGTCACGACCGCGAAGTCGCGCTCAAGGTGCTCAATCCGGAGCTGGCTGCTGTCCTCGGTAAAGAGCGCTTCCTAGCCGAAATCCGCGTCACCGCGAGGCTACAGCACCCGCATCTGCTTCCCCTGTTCGACAGCGGCGCAGCGGACGGTCGCCTCTTTTACGTCATGCCCTATGTGCAGGGCGAATCGCTGCGCACCCACCTCAACAATCAGCGGCAGCTTCCCATCATTGAAGCGGTCCGCATCGCCGTCGGCGTCGGAAGTGCGCTCGATTATGCGCACCGGCACGGGATCATTCACCGCGATCTCAAACCCGAGAACATTCTGCTCCACGAGGGCGAGCCGCTGATCGCAGACTTCGGCATAGCACTGGCGCTCAGCGCCGCCGCTCCAGCGCGCATCACCCAGACCGGAGTGTTTCTGGGCACACCGCAGTACATGTCACCGGAGCAGGCGAGCGGAGACCGCGCCATCGACGGACGCACGGATATCTACTCGCTGGGTGCCGTTCTCTACGAGATGGTGGCCGGCGAACCGCCACACACCGGCGGAAGCGCACAAGCCGTGATCGCGAAGGTCGTGACCGACAAACCTCGGCCGCTACGCACCCTGCGAAATACCGTTCCAAACCACGTCGAAGCAGCAGTCGATTGCGCGCTCGCCAAGGTTCCCGCCGACCGCTTCGATACTGCACAGGACTTCGTCGACGCCTTGCGCGGAACGCGGTCCGTCGCTGTTCAGGATTCTTCGTCCGCTTACCCAGCAGCGCGTGGCAATGAGCGCCCGCACAGATGGTTTGGAAAGCCGGCAGGAGTAACGGCGCTCGTCGTAGTGGGCATCGCACTCGGCGCGCTCGTGATGAAGCTCCTCGCCCCCGCTCCCGCTCCGAATCGCCCAACACGCTTCCTGCTGACACAAAACGACAGTGCCCGCTTCCGAAATCCCCCGACTTTGTCGATGGCGCTGGCTCGAGATGGCTCCCGCATCGTCTACGTCGGCGGCGACGCGACCCGGGTACAGCTTTTTGTGCACGAGCTCGACGAGCTGGATGCAAAACCAATCCGTGGATTGGATCCGGGTGAGATTCCGGAACTTCCGGTGCTGTCGCCCGATGGCCGCAATGTGCTCTTCCGCGCCGGCACCCACCTGAAGCGTGTGCCAGTGGACGGTGGAACGCCCGTCACAGTGGCGGATGCCGGCACAAGTTACTCCTGGGGAGATAATGGCGTGATCCTCCTGTACGCTCCTCCCGGAGGTCTGTATCAAACCTCGGAAGGAGGCGGCACACTGCGACTGGTTACGAGGGCATCGCGAAAGGAGAACATCACTACGTTCGGCTATCCGTATCTGCTGCCCGGAAGCGAGGCAGCACTTGTAACACTGTTCAGGGGTGGACTCGACGTGACTTCGGCTCGCCTCGGAGTGGTACGTCTGAGTGACGGCGAGATCACCGACCTGCAGACGCCGGGCACCAATCCGAGGTACGCTGCCGGCTACATCTTTTTTGCGCGTCCCAACGGAAGCGTTTTTGCCGCGCCGTTCGATCTGCGGCGACTTCGAGTAACGGGACCCGCAACGCCGGTGCAGGATAATGTTGTTATGAAAATCGGAGGTGGTGGCGAGTTCGGTGTGTCTGATAACGGAACTCTCGTCTACCGGAGTGGCGTGACCGTAAAAAAACTCGTCTCCGTCGATCTTCGCGGAAATGAAACACAGCTCTTACCAGACCTTCGCGACTATCAGGCTCCACGTTTTTCTCCTGACGGTACTCGTCTGGCTGTCGGAATATTCGGTACAGAGCGCGGTGCCGAGACGTGGATTTACGACAAGCAGTCCGGTGCGCTGACACGGCTGACGCAAAACGGAGGGGATCGTGCGGAATGGAGTCCCGACGGCCGCAATATACTGAGCGTACACCGAGGTGATGAAGCGGAGGCATTCGTCACGCAACGGTGGGATGGGAGCGACACGCCGAGAGATTTTCTGCGGGTGCCGGGTCACCAATTGATGGAACTTTCGTTGCCCGCCAGCGGACACGGATATCTCGCCGCACGTGTTGGTGCACCGTTGCGGGATATCTGGATTGCCCCGGCGGATTCGCCGCAGGCGCTTCGACCTTTCATCGCGACGCCGGCGGAAGAGATGATGCCGAGCGTATCGTCCGACGGAAAATGGCTGGCGTACGTGTCCAACGAATCCGGTCGGTCAGAGGTGTACGTGCGTCCGATGCCCGGTCCGGGACGGCAGCTGCAGATCTCAACCGACGGAGGGCTCGAGCCGATCTGGTCGCCCAACCGTCGGGAACTTTTCTACCGCGGAAGCGGCAAGATCATTCTCGCCCGCATTGCCAATCTGGAAACTTCGGCAACAGTCACCCGCCAGCAGCTATTCGACGACGTGTATTTCGGTGCGCCGGTTCACGCGATGTATGGCGTCAGCCCGGATGGATCGAGACTCGTGTTCGCGAAAGCGAGCGGAGGGGAGACAAAAACGGTCGTTGTTCTCAACTGGCTCGACGAAGTGCGGCGGAAGGTGGCAGCCGGGCGATAAGCACCGACCCCGACCCGTAGCGGACCTTCAGTGGAGGCAAGGATCGTGACCAACCTGCGCCCCCGCGTGATTTGCCCTGATGGCGACGTCGATTGACGGACGCATCGTCGCCGAGGGTTGGCCGGAGAGTGCGGCTGTGCGCCGGGAATATGAAGCGGTTCACAACACCTACGGAGCCGACGCCTGGATGTACGGCCGCATCACGATGGAGCCGTTCGCCGGCGCGGTTCGGTCAGATGCGGAAGTACGGCGCAAGCATGCTGGCTCCCCACGCGAGGATCACGTCGCACCGGGTGCGCACGAGTCGTTCGCGGTGGCAATCGATCCGAGCGGTCGGCTGGCGTGGAACAAGAATGACATGAAGGGGAAC
>DASWDV010000041.1:0-2350 GCA_036395075.1 Gemmatimonadaceae bacterium
GAGTCGCAGGCTTGTGGTTAGCGCCACCCTCCGGAACGGGGAATTAGTACGGCCGCCACGGGTCGGGAGGATCAGACCGAGCCGGCAGATCGAACAGATCTCGGGCCGGACGCGCTGCGCCGGGTTCTCGCCCTAGTGTCGTTTCGCGTTCCACGTTGGGGTCAGTCGTGAACTCATCACAGGCGCACCTTCTGAGTTCGAGCGTTCCCTGGAGGTGAACGGCGACTGCGCAACCCGTGTGCGGACCTCCCGCAAACGTGCCGTTGTGATCGCGGCGCGCATGGCCGCAGCGTTTGCATTCCGGAGATCCATTGCACTCGACACAACCGCCTCCGTGCTCGATAGGCCGAGCGGGAGCAGACGAACCACAGATACGACAAGCCGCCATCGGGACCACCATCGGATGTGAGCGCAGGATTCTCAATCCCCACTCCGCGCCTGTTCTCCGCCTGAAATGGAGTGAACCTCGACCCTCGCCGCCTTAGATTTCGACCCCGTATGCTGGTTGCGCCTGCCTCTCTTGAGGAGGCGTTCTCAGAGTCATCCGAGCCACTCGAGAAGTCGTAGGGCGACACCGCTAACTATCGCGTGCAAGGAGACGCGCCGGCGCGCGCTAACGTCTTAGAATCGCTGCACTTGCGAGACGAGGATGTCCGCACCGCGTGCATGGCGCACCTGTCGATTCTTGCCGCCGAGTTCGGTGAGGACATCCCGTACGTTGGCGGACTCGAGCGCGGCTTCCCGTTTCGAGGCCGTCGGATTCCTTTTTTGAACCGCCAGAAAGGCATTTACCGAAGCGCCGCACAGACTGGACCCGCGGCGCTCTCGATACAAACGTCAGCGAAATCCCCGTACGACGACGAGATCGTTGAGGACGGGTTCATCTACGCGTACCGCGCGGGCGACATCAATCAGCCGGACAATCGCGCTCTTCGCGCCGCCTACGAGGTCCAGGTCCCAATTGTGTACTTCATCGGGACGCGGCCCGGCTGGTACAAGCCCGTTTTCCCGTGCTACGTCAGGTCCGACGATCCGGTGGCGCGATCAGTCGTTGTTACTCCGGGGACATTCGTCGGGCCGGTGGACGAGCCGGCTGCTGCACCGCTCGAGGATTCGATCGAACGTCGCTACGCCATGCGTCAGACGCGCGTTCGTCTTCACCAAGCGCGCTTCCGCGGTCGAGTCGTTCCCGCGTACAGCAGCCGGTGCGCGATTTGCACCCTGAAGGAGATTCGGCTGCTGGATGCCGCTCACATCGTCGGCGACGTGGAGTCCGGAGGCGAGCCGACCGTCCGGAACGGTCTCAGTCTCTGCTCAATCCATCATCGCGCGTTCGATCAGAGCCTCGTCGGCGTTTCGCCTGACTACACCGTCCACGTCTCACGCCATCTGCTTGAAGACGACGACGGGCCGATGCTCGATCTCCTCAAGGGTTTCAACAACATTCCGCTGCATCTCCCAGTCCGACAGCGGGACCGGCCTGATCAGGAGCGGCTCGAGGTTCGGTTCGCGCGCTTTCTCGAACTCGCGGCCTGATTGCTAGGCGCTAAGCAACTGGGCTTGCAGGGACAGGCGTC
Source organism: Gemmatimonadaceae bacterium (assembly GCA_036395075.1). Lineage (GTDB taxonomy): Bacteria > Gemmatimonadota > Gemmatimonadetes > Gemmatimonadales > Gemmatimonadaceae > UBA4720. The sequence goes on from DASWDV010000041.1 coordinate 1,578, forward strand.
CTACTCACCGAGCGCCGAACTCGGAGACCCAGAGAGCGACGTTGTCTTGGCCCTTGAAGTGCTTCGCGACCACGACGGAGATGCCTTGCTCTGTCCACTCGGTTCGAAACAGGTTCTCGCGATGATGCGGTGAGTTCAGCCACTCATCCGCACCCACTCGCGCGGCTGCGAACGGCCCTGGGCCCTCATAGATGTTCTCTCCCCAGTCGACGTTCGGGTAGCCGACCTCGTCGGCCACCGCATGCGGATCCTTGCCGCACGCGGAGTGGGAGAAATCCTGGCAGCGAATGATGTCGAGTGCCTTGAGGTGGGCGGAACGTTGGAGCAGCGGCGAAACGGGCAACGCTTTCAATCCGTCTCGCACACGTGCGTAGTTGAGCGCGCAAATCATGGCGTCCTGCGCGTTTGGGGTTGAGGCGGAGGCATTGGTGCTTTGCGCGCAGAGCTCGGGCTTCGGAAGGAAGGCCGCCCACCGGTCGTGCGCCGGGTACAGGCGCGGCATATGCCTCTTCAAGCCAAAGCCGACAGGTGACAGGGTGTAGTGGCGCGACTGGTCAGACGACAGGCGCGTTCGCAGCCAGTGCCGCGCGCCGGCGCTGAAGATGATGAGGCCTAGGAAGAGGATCGCAGCGACCGCGAGGATCGAAATTCCATTCCGCCGTGTGCCACCGGATGGGCGCATGTATTCGCGATCGGCGAGCCCCACGGGCCGTATTTACACGACATTGACTGTCGTTAACACCGGCCGATCGTCTGGACCGGTTTCTCGCCCG
>DASWDV010000042.1:0-7778 GCA_036395075.1 Gemmatimonadaceae bacterium
GCGGCTGGAGATCGGTGTGTCCGATAACTTCGTCGACCCGACGGTGCGTGCGATTCTGTCCGGGGGCGCAACCGGCGAAGTCGGCGATGGCAAAATCTTCGTGTTACCAGTCGAGAAGGTTTACCGCATTCGCACTGCTGAAGAAGGCCAGGCGGCGGTAACGCCAGTGACCGTCGAGGAGAGCAGCGGGGTATAGAGGTTACGTATCCGGAACGCACAGAACCCGTGCGCCTCAACTGACCTGATGTAAATCGAACCGTTCCCGTTGAGATACAGGTACCCAGAGCAGGCGTGATCGGGGTCGGTGTATGCCGACTCCATTCTGTAGTCCCCACCTCCGGGAAGCGAGCTCCGTTCCATGTAAAGTTCTCCATGACGCCGCCCAAAATTGACGACAATCAGGAACGCATCGTCGCGCGAATACCTTAGCCACACGGCGATCGTTCCGGTGGTGTCGTCCGTGCTGATCAATCGTAGCAGGCCGCGACTCAGCGCCGGATGTGCGTCTCGCAGGTGAATCAATCTGCGATAGTGATTTAGCAAGGATTGGCGACTCGAATCCTGGGCAGCGACGTTCTTCGTTTTCCAATCGGTCTGCAGCGGTTCCCAGGGTTTACCGGTCGTGAAGCCCGCATTCGGGGCTGAATTCCACTGCATTGGCGTCCGGATCATCTCGTCGGGCTTGGCGCCGACCATTCCGATCTCTTCGCCATAATAGACGAACGGGATTCCCGGCAGCATCAGCATCGCGCTCGCTGCCATTCTCGCCCGCCCCGCATCGCCGCCGAGCACCGTCATCACTCGGGGCTGGTCGTGGTTGGTCAGAAACGGTGACCACCGTCCGGCGGGAAACGTCAGGTTCGCTTCCGAGAGTGCCTGACTGAACGGAGCGGCGTTCCCGGTTCGTGCCGCTTCCATCGTCGCACCCGCCACGCCAAACGCGAAATACGCGTCGAGCTGGTCAGGATAATACGTGGCTAGAATTTGCTGGGATCCGTCCGACACTTCTCCAATAGTGAATGATGTCGGCGACTCGGCGCGTATCGCGCTGCCGAACTGTCGGAGCACCTCGTGCGTGCCACGCGTATGCCGGATCTGATCGCCTTCCTCGACCAGGTACGGAATCGCGTCGAAGCGGAAGCCGTCGACTCCCATCTCCTTGAGCCAGTACGCCGCAACCTTCTGCATTTCCCGCAACACCGCCGGCGTTTCGTAATTGAGGTCCGGCATCCCGCCCCAAAAAAGTCCGTAATAGTACTCGTCGCGAACCGGAGACTTGTGCCAAACCTCCGATTCCCACGATGCCGGTTGTGGAGGCTTGGTGGTCGACCAGCGATACCAGTTCCGATGCGGGCTCGACGGATCGCGAAGCGCTTCCTGAAAAAAAGGATGCTCGCTCGAGGAATGGTTCGGCACGAAATCGACGATGACGTGAATCCCGCGCCGGTGAGCCTCCTGCATCAGCCGTCGGAAATCTTCGTCGCTGCCGTAGCGCGGATCGACGTGGTAATAATCCGTGACGTCATAGCCGTGATAGCTCGACGCTTTGTCGATCGGCATTAGCCAGATGCAATTCGCGCCAAGGCTCGTCGTGCTCGCCGGGTTCCCATCGTTGATGTAGTCGAGCCGGGCGGTCAGCCCGCGCAAATCACCGATCCCGTCGCCGTCTGCATCGGCGAAGGAGCGGACGAAGATTTCGTAGCAAACACCGTTGCGCCACCACGCCGACATGTCCGGCGCGGGAGCTGATGTCACCGGCTGAACTGCGCCGCGAGAACATGCAAGCGTTACCCAGACAAAACAGAGACGATCATATCTCATCTCGCCCGGGGATCCCACACGGCGACGCCCACGCGCGAGTCGGCAGTTCCATAGTACAGAAGCCACCGCCCATTGAACGGAATAAGTGCCTCCGTGAACGTGGTTCCCTCCTTGTACTGCCCGGTTCGCTCGTAGTCTTCCGTCGGCTTGATGAATGGCTCGTCAGCACGCGCAATAAGCTTGATCGGATTGCGCGCATCAAATAGCGCCTGGCCGCCGGTGTATATGCGCTCCGGCAGCCCGGCTTGTCCGTACTTTCCGCTGTTGCCCGCATTGTAGATCAGAACGATTCCACGCTCAGTCATGATCGCGGGAGGGCCTGCTTCGACGAGCCACGAATCGAAGTAGCCCGGCCGCGGCGACAAGACTTTCAGTGCCTTTCCGTCGCCGTCCGCGAGCGGTGTCCAATCAATGAGATTGTCCGAGGTCGCGATCATGATGTCCGGGACGTTGAAGTACATCCAGTACTTTCCGTCCACTCTCGTCGCGATCAGTCGATTGCCTTCCGCTCTCGTGAGAATCGCGCCCGACTTCGTTTCTATCTTCAGGTACTTGCCACTGTCGGCTTTCGCGAAGGCCGGACCGTATTTTTTCCAGTGCACGAGATCCTTCGACGTCGCGACGGCCAGCCTCGGGATATCCCGGTTCCATTGCGTATAAGTCAGGACGTAAGTCCCATCCTCCGTCTCGACGACGCGAGGATCTTCGACTCCCCCCGTCCACTCGTATCGCGCCTGCACGTCCTTGTCCGGATACAGCACCGGCGCCGGTCGGCGGGTGAATCGCAATCCGTCGGTGCTCTCGGCCAGCCCGAGGCGCGACGTGTGGAACCCAATCTCTCGCTTTCCAGTCGCGTCCTCGGCCCGGTAAAGCACGTAGACCTTGCCCTCTCTCACGACCGCGGCTGGATTGAACGTCGCGAGCTCCTCCCACCTGACCACGCTGTCCGTCATCGGTGACAGAAAAGTCGCCGCACCATTGGGAGCGATGATCGGGTTGACCTGCGTCGGCTTCTGGAAGGGTCCAAACATCCAATCACGGTCCTGAGCGCTCGCGGAAGACGCCGCTACGAACGCGACTAGAAAAAACGACCGGAGCATAAATCGGCCTTTTATGGGTTAGCGCTGAATGAATTGGGTTTCCGTCATGGCGTCCGATTCGTTACAAACCGGCACCGACGGGTTGAATGTGACTCCGGGGCTGCTGGTTCGTTAGCCGTAAAAGGGGCACTGCCCCCAAAAACCGATGAGGGTTGCTTTCGTGCGTCCATACTTCGCTTTTCTGGCTTTCGTAGCCATCACAACCGCGTGCTCGCCGTCGAAGCCGGCACCGCCGCCGAGCGTAAAGGTGGTTCGCGACACTGTAACCGTGCGTGATCCGGAGCTGGACAAGCGCGTAGCACGCCTCGAGCTGCAGCTACTCGCTCGCGACGCGCAAATCGAGGACTTACAGGCACGACTCGAAGACACCCGCGCTGAAGTCGTCCGCGCAATGGCAAAACTGCAGTCGGTTGCGAGTCGCGCGCAGGCGGCTTCAGCGATGGCCGAGGCGGAGGTGGCGCTGCAATCAATGAAAGCGGGAACGTCGCAGGATCCGCCGCTCGAGGCGGCGCAAGTGACGCGTCTCGTTCGCCAAAGCGCCACTGAATTCGACAAGCAGAACTACGGCGGCGCGTTGTACCTGGCGAACCAGGCGAAAACGGTCGCGACGTCCTATCGCGGGCGACTGGGCGTGAACAGGGAAGATGCCCGGCCGGGAGAGACGCTGTTCGCGGTGCCGATCAAGCTGAAGACGACGAGTCGCGGGAATGTTCGTGAAGGGCCCGGCACCAACTTCACCGTCGCGTTCTCGGCGGATGCAGGCAGCTCGATCACTGCCTACTCTTACGTCGATGAATGGATTCGCGTCAGCGACGATAGCAGTGGACGAGCCGGCTGGATCCACCGGACGCTCGTCTCCCGACCGTAGCTAGCTTCCGGTCTTCGCGAGTCTGCGGGCGCGCACCGTTCGGTCGCGCCCTTCTCTTTTCGCCTGATATAACGCTTCGTCGGCGACCGCGATGATCGTCTCCGCGTCGTCGGCGTCATCGGGGAAGCTGGCGACGCCAATGCTGAGCGTAATCTTCCGGCCGTTGAACTTTTTGGCCGCTACGCGGGCGCGGATATGCTCGGCCGTGTCGAGGGCGTCGGCAATCGCGGTATCGGGCAGGACAATGACGAACTCCTCGCCACCGTAACGCGCGCAGCAATCGCTCTTGCGGGTGGAGTCGCGCATGATGTCGGCAATTGTTTGCAGGACTTCGTCACCGGCCGGATGCCCGAACGTGTCGTTGTACTGCTTGAAGTGATCGACATCGCCGACGAGGACCGAGAATCCGCGCTTCTCCTTCTTGAAGCGAGCGACCTCGTCGTCGAGGCGCTTCATCAACGAGCGGTGATTCGATAGGCCCGTCAAACTGTCAGTGGTTGAGAGAAGCTCCAGCTCCTCATTCTTCTTGCGCAGAGTCTCGTTGATGCGATCCAGCTCGAGGCGACCCTCACGCAGGCGATAAACCATGTGATTGAACACATCGGTCAGGTAGCCGACCTCGCCGCCGCCCGGCGCAGCCGGCAAGTCTACAGCCAGGTCCCCGGCTGCGACTTCGCCGGCGGCTTTGGTGAGTCGATCGAGAGGGCGCGCGATCAGTCGTCCGAGTCGGTACGCTGTTCCAGTAACGGCAACCAGCAGGAACGCGATGACGAGTAGAGCAAGATCACGAAAGCGGCGAACCTGCAGGAATGCGGCTTCGGCTGAGATTTCGGCGATGACCGCCCAGTTCACCTGCGGAACGTACTCGAGTGTTCCGATGACCTCGCGGCCGCCGAAGCTCGTATACGCGAAAGGCGCCCGCGCGCGCTCGCGAAGTTGTTTCATCGTTGCAGCCGGCAACGGATTCTTTACGAGCTGCTCGGAGACGCGTTCGGAGCTGGCAATCGCCGCCCCCCTGGTGTTGACGAGATGGATCGCGCCGGTGCTGTCGGGCGCGAACGATCGCAGCAGCAGCTGCACCGGCGCGAGATTGAGCTCCGCGGCGAAAGCGCCAAGAAGCCGTCCGTCAGCGCGCTGCGCCGGGACGGCGACGATCAGTTTTGCCCGTCCGGTTTTGGGATCCCAATACGCATCGCCGACGATTTGATTGTCGGCTCTCAACGTCTGCTGCCAGTCAGCAGGCAGAGGAACCTTGGTCACTTCGGTTGCACTCGTGGCGATGACGTTCCCATTGAGGTCGAGAACCATCAGCTTCTCGAAATCGCTGAATCGCTCGTGGAGCGATACCAGGTAATCACGCAGGCGCCCCTCGGTCGGAGAGTTCGGGAGAGTGTGTGCGCCGCGATCCAAAGTCACTACGACTTCATCGGAGCCCGCGAAGACACGAAGGTCGTAAAGACGTTCCCTCAGCCAGACGCCGGCCGCGCGCGCGCTCTGCGCGCTGCCCGAGAGCAGATCCTCGTCGATTTTCTTTTCCAGCGCACGTCGGTTTTGGGTGTAGAAGACGCCCAACATGGTCGCTGCGGGGAGCAGCGCGGCCGCCACCGCGAAAGCGAGAATTCTGCTGCGCAGACTCTCGAGGCGCGGAAATGGAAGCGGGAACTTGGCGCGGGCGCGCGGCGTGGTCTGCGTCGCCGGTTGCGCAGCGTTGATCGTTCCAGGTTCGGGTATGGTGGCGGGCATCGTCTATAGACGATTGACCCCTCTGTGGGCTACCGATTCGGCGCGCGGTAATTCGCAATCACGGCTGCGAAAAGCAATTGCCGAAAGGCAACGTGTCTGAGAAACGTTTGGCGTCGTCTATCTCACAAAAATGACGGCCACGAGCGTCAAGGTTCCTAGCCCGCAAGTCATTGGTGGGCAATGACTTATGCTGATCGGAAACGGACAGTAGGGTTAACCCTATCGATCGAACGAAAAAGTGTTCTCGTAACGATGTCGCTTGCCCAGGATCGCGGCCGTCAACACCTCCCCTGCGACCGCACCGAAAGGCATCCCATTCGCGCCGTATGCCAGTGCGTAAAGCACCCGCTGCTCCGCGCCCGGACGCGCGCCCAGGAAGGGCAGGCCGTCTTCCGTTTCGCCGAACGTTCCCGCCCACGCGTAGGCGATGTCCATCTCGATTCGCGGAAATCGACGGCGCACTTTCGCGAGTAGCGTCTTCGCTTTCGCTGGAACGCGGGAGTCGCGGTGCTCCGGATCTCTGAATGCATCGTCCTCACCGCCGGCCATGATGCGGTTGTCCGACGTCGTGCGGAGGTAGAGATAGGGGCGTGACGATTCCCAGATCAGACACCTCTTCGCCCAGCCGTCGAAAGCCTGCACGGGTTCGGTCACAATCGCATAAGTGCTGTGCAGCCGGGCGACACGTTTCGATAGAAACCTCTCGCTCTCATAGCCGGCGGTGATCACGACGTTCCTGGCGCGGATTCGTCCGCGATTCGTGTGAACCTCGACGTCGGATTTGTTCGACACGATTCGTGTGGCTTCCGTTCTCCCGTACACTTGGAAATCACGGCGCCCGCACCGACCGAACAATGCCCGCGTCAAACGCCACGGATCTACCTCGGCGCTTGTGTTGGTCCAGAGAGCGGCAGGAGCGCGGAAGTCGACGAGTTTACCGATATCGCGTGTATTCAAAATCTCGGACGGCAGTCCCGCGGCCCGACGGTCTCGAAAATCTCTCCGCAACGCCGCGGCGTCGCGCGCGCGAGAAGCGTAGTAAAGCGTTGGTCTCCGAGCGAATCCGACGTCTTCGTCGAGCTCGCCAGCGATCCGGCCAATGGCCCTCACTCCGTCGAGAGTCGCGCGGTATGCATCGACCGCGCGCTCGCGCCCAACCTTCTCGATCAGATCCGTGAGAGAGGAATCGAGCTCGTACTGAAGGAGTGCGGTCGACGCCGATGTCGAGCCGTGCGCCGGGTGCCGACGATCGATCGCGATGACTGAAAGGCCCGCGGCAGTAAGCGCGTTCGCGACGAGCGCTCCGGTGATCCCCGCTCCGATCAGCGCGACATCGCAGCGACGGTCACGCGACATCGGCGGCGAGACTTCGCCGATTCCATTGCGCAGGAGCCAGAAAGCATGCGGTGATGTCAGGTCCAAGTGCGCTATTCCCAGTCCGTCAGTCGCCTCAACGCCTTCAGTCGCTCCGTGTGGCCGATGCGCGCCTTGTTGACTGCCTCGCGAAGCCAGTCAACGGACTGATCGTATACAACCCGGTTCACCGGATATGGATGTCCATCCTTGCCGCCGTGCGCGAAGCTGAATCGAGCGGGATCTCTCATGCTCGCCGGCGATCCATAGACGACATCCGCAACCAGCGCGAGCGCTCGCACCGCCTTTGGCCCCACGCCTCGTATAGCCAGAAGTTCCTCGTAATTCCGCGGGCTGGCTTCGTAAGTTGAGAGAAGAACCTTTCGCAGATGGGCAGGATTGATGTCCTGCTTGATGTCGACCCAGTGTCGGGATGGAAGCGCCATCGAAATGACCCGAGCGATCTCCTTGTCCACCAGCCTCGGCTCCTGACGGGCGAAATCGGTCGACACTGTTCGCGCCCGTGACGATTCCGTCGCTACCATGTTAAGCACCATCTGGCCAGACGCATCGCTGGCGATCGCCGCGTGCGGCTCATTCACGAAATCATCAACCTGCGAGCCGAGCCAGTGGTAGCGGCGCGCGGTGCTATCGTTGTCGCGCATGCCTTGCTGCACAACCGCCCACTCGCCGTCAGTAGTCACGAAGAAACTGTGATGATAGATGCCGAAGCCGTCCTGGACCGCCGCGGAATCAACCTTGGCCGCCATGCGACTGTTGTAGGCGAGACGCTCGCCGTCGATACCGGTACGTGCGCCGTATTCAACGAGCTCGAGCGGTGTGCGTCGCGACACTTTACCCTTTCCACCCGCTACGAAAACGCCGATCTCGCA
>DASWDV010000043.1:0-4968 GCA_036395075.1 Gemmatimonadaceae bacterium
CGTCATCATAAAAATCGCTGTCCTCGCGCTCTTCATCGCCGTCGGCGTATCACACGCCAACAGCGCAAACCTCCATCCCTTCATTCCTCCGAATACCGGCAAGTTCGGGTCGTTTGGCTGGAGCGGGATTCTGCGCGGTGCTGGAATCATCTTCTTCGCTTACATCGGATGCGACGCGGTGTCTACCGCCTCTCAGGAAGCAAAGAATCCGGGACGCGATATTCCGATCGGCATTCTGGTGTCGCTTGCCATCTGCACCCTGATTTACATCGCCGTCGGGCTGGTTCTCACCGGCCTCGTTCCTTACGCGAGACTCGACGTCGCGTCCCCGCTCGCGTACGCGGCCCAGGTGACCAAGGTCTCCTGGCTACCTCCTGTCATCAGCTTCGGCGCGCTCTGTGGACTGTCGAGCGTGATCCTGGTTAACATGCTCGCGCAATCGCGAATCTTTTATTCGATGAGCCGCGACGGACTACTGCCCCCGCTCTTCTCGCGGCTGCACCCGCGCTTTCGCACACCACATGTCACTACCATCATCACCGGCGTGCTCGTCGCGATCGCTTCCGGTCTCTTCCCCATCACCGTTCTCGGCGTCCTCGTAAGCATGGGAACGCTGCTCGCCTTTGCGATCGTGTGCACCGGCGTGCTCATCCTCCGCCGAACGGCGCCGGATACTCCGCGGCCGTTCAGGACGCCCGGTATGCCGTGGGTTCCCATCATTGGCACTCTCATCTGTCTGTATTTGATGACGGGACTTCCACTGCCTACCTGGATCAGATTGTTCGTATGGCTCGCGCTCGGCCTGACGATCTATTTCAGCTACGGCCGGTTTCGAGCCGCGGCGCTGCGTCGTGAGCCGATGGCTAACGCTGCCTAGCCCGAAACGCTGACCTATCGCCGCAACTGCCGCGCGAAATTCCTGTCCCAGGCCGATAGCGCCGGCTTTGGCTCGAGGTTCGAATCGACGAGTCCGAGCGTAGCGAACAGCGGCAGGATCGCAGGAACTGGCTTTGGGAAGCTGCCGAGATCGAGATCGGTGAAGGACAGCTGAAACACACCGATCGCCCCGGCTGCGTCGAGCAGCTGTGATTGTCTTTCGATGTAGCGCGCCTGCATTGCCGGCGAAGACGAAAATGCACCGCGGGCGGAAGCTGACGGCCATCCGCCCTCGACCACCATTAGCGGCAGCGCTCGCGTGCCTCTCACTCTCGTGTAATAGTCGAGCGGAACCTGATCGGGATCCGTGAATCCACCCAGGTACGGATAGGATGACAGGCCGAGGACGTTGACGAACGGAAAATTTCTTATGTCCTGGTCGATGCCAACGAATGGTCCGGGGCGACCGAGCCGACCCCACGCGGTTTCCACCTGGACGCTTACGTAGAGCGGAAGCGCACTGGCAGATCGCGAGCGGCGGATATCCGCAGCAGCATCGTTCGTCATCTTCACCACTGCGTCGTAGATCGTCCGCGGTGCAGCCGCGCGAATCAGATTTGTTTCGGCAGCGAGTCCGAGGTAATCCGGCTTCAGCATCTCGACGAGGGCGCGCACGTAATCGCGATACAGCCTTTGGACAGCCGGTTCGGTGATGCTCCGATGCGCCGCAACGAGGGCGGGCGCTTCACTCTCGCGTCCAAGCCCGTTTGTGACATCGATAGTCACGACCAGCTTCAGGTGCTTTGTCCGATAATAGTGCTCGAGATCGACGCCGTCTTTGCGAAGCGCGTTCTCGGAAGATGTTCCGGCGAGCAGCAGCGCCCATGGTACGTCGAGGTGCATGATTGCCGCATCAGCGCGCTTCGTCCAGACTTCCATTGACCGAACCGCCAGTTTGATATCGGGTTTCGGCGGAACGACAGAGAAGCCCATGAAATACGATCGCGGCGCGCGCGAGGCGACTTCGGGCTCCCGCGGTGTGGGCGCACACGCAATCGTCGCTGCCGCAAGAGGGACAGTCCAGCCGAACACGCCAGCCGATTTCATCACGAATCAATATCGCCCTCCCGATATAGGGATTGGAACGGCTCCCGAAAACGGATGGCTATGATCACAATCCTCCTTCGCTTGTGAGGTCGTCCCAACTTCCGTATGCTGGTACAGCATCTCATGGGATCATTCAGGTGGAGCTGACGCCGCAACCGACGACAACTGTCCGACGTCCCGGAACCAAAGCCTGGCAGTCGATCCAGCCAGACCTTGCGACGCGGCTCACCGACCAGCGGCTGCAGCTCCATTACGCAGCGCAGTTCGCGACGGCAGCGGGAATCTCCTTTCTTCCGCACGAGCAGGACGACAGTCACACGAATCTCGAATGGCTGCCTGAATTTTCCGGGCTGTTCTCGCGCCTCATCCCCGCGAAGAAACCGTTTCGCATCGGGGTCCGCCCCATCGAGCTCGCGCTATTGATCGTACCCGAGCCACGAACGACGATCGCCGAATGCAAGCTGAATCGCTGCACAATCGCCGACACTCTGGATTGGATTCGTCCCCAGATCGCATCGCAGGGAGCTGACCCGAATCGCTACACGCTGGAACGCCATTACGAGCTCCCCTTCCATCCGGTCGCGAGCGGAGGAGCATTTGACTCCAGCGAACGGTCGAGATTCGAGGAGCTCTCAAAGTGGCTTTCCAATGGGGCCATCGTTTTGAGCGAACTGGCACGTTCGATTTCTGGTGCGAGCGAAGTGCGATGCTGGCCGCACCATTTCGACATGGGAACGCTCATTCCAGTCGGCGCCGATCGCTCTATCGGTGTCGGGCTCGAGCCCGGCGACAAGTATTACGATGAGCCTTATTTCTACGTGAACATGAATCCGCAGCCGTCAGTGCCCGCCGCTCAATCGCGCCCACTCTCCGGAGAGGGGAGCTGGCACGTCAACGAATGGGTTGGCGCAGTTCTGCCCGGATCGCGACTGGGTCCGGCGTCATCGCAGCGGGTCCAGGTCGGCGAATTCCTCGATTCCGCTATCTCGGTCGCGCGACAGCTCATCGATCGGAGCTAGATAGTCGGAGTTCTCATCAGGGTGTCGTTGATCATCGGCAAGCTCGGCACTTCGCCAGCATCGACTCCGATGTCTTCCATTGCAAGATGATGCGCTTTCCGGCCGCCGCGCTCCATCGTATGCGGCGCCTCTTCGTGATCGAGCAGTAGCTGCGCCATGTCGACGGCACGATTCACAAGTGCGCGGGCGCCATCGCGCAACTCTTTGCTGTGTTTCACCACGTCGATGTTCTTCTCCATGTCCTCCGCCGTCCAGCCGCGCGAGTGGGCGATGTAGGGAAATTGCGGAAAGTTGCACCCAATTTCGCCAAAGAAGCCAAGCATCTGGCCGGCGACTGCTTGCACGTTGTCCTGGCCGCCCGTGATGATGAAGACCGAAACCTTGTTACGCATCAAGACACGATTGGCGATCGTGATCTGATTCTGGATGCAATTCATCCGCTCGACCATCCGGTAGTACAGGGAGCTCGCGTTCCCCCAGCGAATGGGGGTCGCGACGAGAATCGCATCGGCCCAGTGCACCACAGCCTCGTAGACGACATCCATCCGATCCGCGGAATCCATCTGCGTTATTGAGCACGGCCACGTGCAGGCGTGTGCGCTCTTCGAGTAGTATCCTGCACAGGGTCGGAAATTGAGCGCGGCAAGGCGAATGAGCTTCGTCTCCACTCCGAGCGCCACGGCGTGGCGCATCGCGACGTCGAGCAGCGCATCGGACGTCGAGTACCGCGGATTCTGAACGTCCATGTTGGTCGTTGAGATCCCGACGAGCCGGATCGGCCCGGGTGCGCGCTGGATTTTGCGGGCAAGCGGATGCGGAGGGTGAGGGCCGCGACTTCTCTTCGTCACGGGCTCTGTTGACACGAAGACCCGCTCTCCCTCGATCTTGATGTCGTAGGTCGGAAGAGCGTCGGCCTCGAACCCCGGCTCTCCTTTTCCAGTTCGGCAATGGTATTTCCACTGGTGCCAGGGACAAACTACGTATTCGCCATCTATACGTCCCTCTCCAACCGGTCCACCCGCGTGGTTGCACACGCCCGAGAGCGCGCCGAATTGCCCGTCGACGTAAGTGATCGCCAACTTGGTCGTGCCGACGTACGCTGGCGTGATCGGGTTGGCTTTGAACTTGTCCACCGGACCAAGGTCGAGCCATTCAGTTGGCGGCATCGCATCTCCCCATCGAGTTCCCGCGCTAGCTGGCGATTCTCGACCGAGAGGATCGTCTGCAGCTACGCGTTTTGTCGCGGAACAATTATGGCATCCGAACCGCTACTTCGCCTCGACCAAATCCGTCTGCGCCGGTGGGCGGGAGTTACGAGGCCTTCGACCAGTGCAAGAACGCCGTCAACCGCCAGCGCCAGTGCTGCCGCGGGGATGGCGCCCGACAGAATCATGCGCGTATCAGCGAGTGCGAGCCCAGCGACGATTGGCTCGCCGAGCCCTCCGGCTCCAATGAACGCTGCCAATGTTGCTGCTCCGACGGTGATCACCGCCGCGGTTCTGATTCCCGCCATGATCACCGGCGCCGCAAGCGGTAAACGAACCCACACCAATCGCTGCATTGGTGTCGTTCCAAGTGCTTCGGCTGCCGCGACTGCATCGGGATCTGCATCCCGAACTCCCGTATAGGTGCCGCGCGCGATCGGATAAAGGGCATACAGCCAAAGCGCGACGACGGCTGGCACAACGCCGACGCCAAGCAAGGGAATCATGAACGCCAGCAGCGCGATGCTTGGAATCGTCTGCAATACCCCGAGTCCGCCGATGACGGGCTCGGCGACGCGCCTCGCACGCTCGAGCACGAGACCGAGCGGCAGGGCGATGATCACAGCGGCCATCAACGCGATGGAAACCAGCTCCAGGTGTCGGGCAGTCAGCGCGGCAAGGCTCGCGCGGCGATTCCACATGTAATGGCCAAAGCCCGCGCCAGATCTGCTCCTTGAGGATGTGGTTGCGCTGCTTTTGGC
>DASWDV010000044.1:0-8268 GCA_036395075.1 Gemmatimonadaceae bacterium
CATACGCGTGATCGAGTCGAGCACGATGACGACATCCTTTCCAAGCTCCACGAGGCGGCGTGCACGCTCGAGCACCATTTCGGTGACATCGGTGTGGCGAACCGCGGGCATGTCGAAGCTGGAGGCAACAACCTCGCCATAGCCCCACGTGATCATCTCGCTCACTTCCTCGGGACGCTCGTCGACGAGCAGAACGAGGAGAACAGCCTGCGGATGATTGATTGCGACGCCTTCGACGATTGCCTGGAGCAGCATCGTCTTGCCGGCGCGGGCCGGAGCGACGATGAGTGCGCGCTGGCCGTAACCGATCGGCGCGATGAGATCGATGGCCCTGCGCGTCAGCTCGGGTCCACCCTTGGCTGGGCGGCCGGTTTCGAGCTTGAGTTTGCGCTCCGGATACGACGCGATAAGCGATCCGAAATCGGGGCGGCGTGCCGCTTCATCGGGACTGGCGCCGTTGATCTCCTTGACATCGACGACGACGATGCGATTGCGGTGATCGTGTCCGGTTGTGGCTAGTACCTGATCGCCGCGGCGCAGCATGTACTGCCGCATGATATTCGTCGGCACGTACGCGTCACCAGGTTCGGCTAGATAACTGTTGGCGGATCTGCGAATGAAGCCGCCCTCGCGCTGCGGATCGAACCAGCCAGTGGTCTCACCATCGGGAACGACCGGGGCGACTGGCGCGCGCGGGCCTCCTTGCTGCTGCTGCTCGCCGCGTGGTGCGTTGGGTTGTCCGCCACCGCCGCCGCCACGCTGTCTGCCGCGCCCGCGTTGATTGCGGCCGCGTCGTCCGTTGTGACGGTGCTCTCGCTCGCGCGGATGTCCACCGCCCTGTTGTTGCTGCCCCCCGCCGCCTCCAGATGTCTGCGGGTTGTAGGGCGACTGCTGTTGTGGCGGAGGTGGCGCGCCGGTGTTGGCCGAGTTGCCGGAGGGATCGTCGGTTGGGGCGGCGTTATTGGATTCGGAGTTCGTCGCCGGCACCGGCGACTGTGGTGTCTGTGGGGCGGGGATGGCTGGTGATGTCATGTTGTCGCGCGCGTCTGGGATTTGCGCTGCGTCGGGTGTTGGTGTTGAAGGATCCATTGGCTCCAGATACGGGTCTACGTCGCCGTATGATTCGGAGAAGGGCGGACTTTGTGGTGGATGACCGGACGGACGAGACCTCCGGCCGCGACGAAAAGGACGTCGGCGTTCACTCATGCAATTGTGGTGTGGCTGAGAAAAGTGCTACTCGAATGGCTCACGCGTACCGCGGGAAAAACTCACGCGAGGACCGGAACCCTATTCTGTATGGAATGGCGCGCTACAGGGCTGCGCTGGTGCAAGAATGGTACTATGGGCTGCCGCAATTGTCCAGCAACAAAGTGAATGGTAGGGTCCCGCACACTCATTGTCCAGCACTAGCGAGGAGCTACTTTTCTCGCAAACTACAAAAGAAGACTACCTGCCAGGGTCTGCTCTTCTCGCAACCTACAAAAGAAGACTACCCGCCAGGGGCTTTCGGCGGGCCGGCTTTTGGCTGCGGGCGTTACCATATTTTCGGGCTATACCGTCGTCTTATTGTTTTGTCCGACTCCGACCAACAAAACATGACCGAGCCTCACACATTCAACGCAACCGAAGAGCACGCCGATCCGCTTCCCGAGCTCGAACGAGCCGTTGCGGAGCGTCCCGATGATGCGAGAGCGCTGGTGGCGCTCGCGAATCATTACTGGATGATTGGCGCGGGACCCGAAGCGGTTGGCGACCTGGCCTCGCGCGCAATCGCGTCGGATCCCGACAGCAGGGCGGGCTGGCACCTCTGGGCGCTCGCTGAATCCAATCCGCGCGAACGCGTGGCGCGCTGGCAGCAGGTGTCGACGAGATTTCCGCACGACCAGCTCGCGAAGGCCAATCTTGCTGACAACGCCGCGAGCCTGGCCGGCGCCGAACACGATTACGAAGCCGTCGATCTCGCAATCGACACCTACGAAGAATTGTTGTCGACGGCCGATCACCCGGACCAGCGCGACGCACTGGAGAAAGCGATCAGGACGCTCAAAGGCTGGAAGTTTTGACTCCGAAAAATTCCAAAAGAAAGCGCACGAAGTCGATCGCGTCATCGTCGATAAGGAGCAGCGATGCAAAGCCGCACGAGCACGGTAGTTCGCTCGAGGAGTTCCGCCACTTCCGGGAGCGATTGAACGCTGAGATCCTCGGCGAGGGCAACCTCGTCATCAACCGCTTCTTCGCGCTCGACACGCGCACCTACGAAGCCGGCGCGCTCGACGTGAAAACCAAGGAGCTGCTCGGTCTCGTCGCGTCCCTCGTCCTCCGGTGCGATGACTGCGTGACGTATCATCTCACCCGTTGCGCCGAGGAGCGCGTGACGCGCGCCGAGCTGTTCGAGTCGCTTTCAGTGGGCCTGATCGTCGGCGGCTCGATTGTCATTCCGCATTTACGCCGCGCTGTAGATCGCTGGTCCGAGCTGGAGCGACTTTCTCACTAGCCAGCGTTGAAGACCGATGCTAACCTGAGCACGTCCATCTCAGGGAGAGTCGCATGACCAGGTTTGTAGGGATGTTGTTTCTGACGCTGGCGATGGCGTGCTCCAACTCAACAGGGCCTCGCAGTCTAAGCTTCGAGGGGCGAAGCACAGTGTCACCCACGCCGCCAATGGATGTTCAGACCGTAGTAACGGTTCGCAACATCGGCGATAAGACGATGCAGATCAGCACCAGCACCTGTGGTCATCCAATAAGCGCTTTCAGAACGCCCGAGCGCAGCGGTACCCCGGTGTGGCAGGCGTACGATCCAGCGGCGGTCTTCTGTTACGCGAATGCAAGCGTTGCCACACTCGCTCCGGGAGACTATTACGATTTTCGTTTCACCGGGACTATTCCGTCCTCCCTTCACTCCGGGGTCTACTACCTGGCGGTCAACATCAACGGGAAGCTCGTCCCGGCGGGCCAGTTTTCGAAGTAGGGAAGCCGTGCGAAGCGCCGCTGCAGTTTCGGATCTAGTGGGAAGGAGGGCGAGGGGTCCTCGTAGCGGCTTTCCAAAGCGAGCGCGAGGAGGAGACCCGCGAGTGAGCAGAGCGAACGAGCGTAGTTAGGGGCTTCGGGTGCCCGCTAAGCGCAAGCGTGCGGGCAGGGAAAGCGAGCGTAGCCGCGAAGAGGACCCCTCGCCCGACAGACCGTCAAAGATTCAAAGCTGCCGACTATCGCTTCGCGGCAGCTGTAGTACTGCTCGGAGCCGGGCGCGCGACGACGGAAGGATTACCGTCAGAGATGTACATGTTGCCCGATTGCTCGAGCTTGTTCATGTTCGACTCGATCGCGTTCCCGATCACCTGGATGCGCGGAGTCACACCAGGATTAAAGGCGGGATCGTACGGACTCCGCATCGGACCGCCCGCGACCTCGAACACCACCGGCCAACTGTAGCTCACGGTCTTGCCAGTCTTGGGATTGGTCCAACTCCCCTTGCTCGCGAGCGCACGATTTTTCGGCCAAAGCCCCTGTGGCAATGCCATCGAGCGAATCTTGTAACCCGGAACGGCGGAATCGATCGCCAGCGCATTGCGCGCGATCTGCTCCTGCACGAATGCGTCGGGAAACTTGCTCAGCTGCGCGTGCCACACAGTGTGGTCGCAGAGCTCGAATCCATTGTCGGCGAGCCACTTCACTTTCTGGAATCGCCAGCTCGATTGCTGTCCTTCGATGCCACGATCGCCAAAGAAGTTGTGGCCCGCGTTCGCCCCCGAGAGAAGACAGAACACCGCCTTGTTTCCCCAATCGGGATGCGTCTTCTTGAAGTCGAGCCAGATCCCGATCCCGCTCGTCGGATCGATCTCCAGCTTTCCATTGTTGTTGATGTAGCGGAACTGCTCCGGTGATGCATCGTCGAACACGAAGACAACAGGGGAGAGTCCTTTCGGAAGATTGAGTTTCTTATCGAGCACGTCCGACATGTTCACCGGCCGGTAACCGCGGCTATAAAGGAGCTCCAGATCCTTTCTGAACTGCCCGCGCTCCCGGGCATAGTCGGCGTTATGATCCGTAATCAGGTGATACTCGAGCACCATTATCCGGCCCATCTCGTTGGGGACGCGATTGGGGTTCCCGGAACCTGACGCAGCCGTTTCCGTAGTGGAAATTGGACCCGCAGCGCTCGTTCCGGTGTCTGATGTTGGGCCGGCAGCGGTTCCCGAAGCAGCACCGTTGGCGGCGGAAGCTCCGGCCGCCGCAGTATTGCCGGAAGGAGTTCCGGACGCGGCACTGTTATTGTTGGCAGCAGATGCTGAATTCGTCCCGCCTTTGCAGGCGGCGGCGAGAACGATGATCGAGACGAGGACAGACCGATACATTTTTCCCAGCTGTTGTCAGAGATAAAGGCGAGAAGGCGAGCGATCCTGCTCGGCTTGTTCGCAATATGTATTCTAGCGGTCTACTTCACTGATTTGTGGCTGGGCACCTGCGGGTTCGATGGCTGCCCGAGCCCGCGAGCAATCCAGACCTTCCAGCCCGATCAAGGCGGCCGCATACTCGACCGCTACAATCGACCGATGGGCCGGCTCGAGATCGTCCGCCGAGTCAACGTTCCCCTCAACGCCGTCCCCGAATTCGTCCAGCAGGCGTTCATCGCTACCGAAGATCGCCGCTTCTACCAACATGGCGGCCTCGATTGGCGCGGATTCTTTCGCGCGCTCGTCACCAACCTGAAAGCCGGTCACACCCGCGAAGGTTTCAGCACCATCACGATGCAGGTGGCGCGCAATACCTTCGCTGTCCGGAGATATCCAGCGCGTTCGCTCCGGCAAAAGCTCGCTGAGCTGCGGCTGTCGCGACTGATCGAGCACTCGCTGACGAAGCAGCAGATCCTCGAGCTCTACTTCAACGTCATCTACATGGGCAATGGCGTGTACGGCGTCGAAGCAGCGAGTAGGGACTTGTTCGGACGAAGCATCAACCAGGTGAACCTTCCGCAGGCAGCGATGCTCGCCGCGCTGCCAAAGGCGCCATCGGCTTATACCCCGCGTCGCCACCCGGACCGCGCGCTCTCGCGTCGCAATCTCGTCCTCGGCCTGATGGTGAAGGAGGGATATGTCTCCGCCAACCGGCTCCCGGGACTTCAGGCGCAGCCGCTCCGCATCGCGCGCGATGAATGGCGGCCGACCGATCCGAACGATTCGTACGCCCTCGATGCGGTACGCGCGAAAGTCGATTCCGTCATTCAGTCTGGAAACGCCGACATCGTCGACCTGATCGTGCGCACGACGCTCGACAAGAACGCGCAGATCGCCGCCGACCGCGCGGTCCGACGACAGGCGAGTGTCATCCAGTCGGAGACCGGCCGGCGCGGCTTGATCCAGGGCGCGATGGTGGCGATCGATCCGCGCAACGGAGAGATCCGCGCGCTGACGGGAGGCCGACAGTACGAGCGCGGATCGTTCAATCGAGCCTTCCTCGCGCACCGACAGCCGGGGTCTGCGTTCAAGCCTTTCGTCTACGCGGCGGCGATGGCGGCGGGTTACACCCCCTCTTCCGAAGTCGACGACGATCCCATCGACGTCATCCAGGGTCGCAACGTCTGGTCGCCGTCAAACTACAACGATGACTACTCGGGACGCATCACGTTCCGCAGAGCGCTGATCAAGTCGGCGAACGCCGCAACGGTGCGCGTGAGTCAGGCGGTCGGCATCCCGCGCGTCATAAATACCGCACGCAACAACGGAATCGTCAGTCCCCTTCCCAACGTGCCGTCGATGGCGCTGGGCTCCGCCGAAGTAACGCCGATCGAGCTGGTGACGGCATACGCGCCATTCGCGAATGGCGGATTTCGCGTCACGCCGAGCTTGGTGCGGAGCATTTCGACGGCGGAAGACATTCCGATCTGGCAGGACGAGGAAAAGCCGGCCAGAAATCTCAAGCTCGTGATGGATCCGCGCGACGCGTATCAGGTGACGTCGATGCTGCAATCGGTTGTCGATTACGGCACCGGCAAGGTCGTGCGCGACGACGGCGTGAAGGGATTAGTGGCAGGAAAAACGGGAACGACCAACAGCGGCACCGACGTATGGTTCGTCGGCTATACGCCGACGATTATCGCCGCGTTCTGGTTCGGCTTCGACAGCCCCGCCCCGATCAGCAGCGATGCATCGGGCGGCCGACTGGCGGCGCCGGCGTGGGTCGATTTCTATCTCAGCGGCTGGCGCGAGACCGCAACGCGCAACGCCTGGAATCCACCACCAGGAATGGTCGAGAAGAACATCGATCCGACGACGGGCTACCTCGCGACGGAATGGTGTCCGGCCACGCGGAACGAGTACTACAAGCCCGAGCTCCCGCTGCCGACAATCCCGTGTCCTGTGCACGGGCCCGACTCAGGCGACGAGCAGAACAACGGCGACGCGCAGAGCCAGCGCGACTGGTCGAACGATTTCGGCAAAAAAATCAGCAAAGCACTCGGCAAGATCTTCAAGTTCTGACCCGTGGCAGGCTCTAGCAGTCCTGGTTCGAGAGATCTCGGTTTGGGTCGAGCCGCGGTATCCTCTACGGCAGCTAGCTCGCTTACACGCATCGAGCCTCGCGCGCAAACTACAACGGCGCGCGCGAGTCTCTTGCTACGCGAGGCGCTGCCTACGAGGACACCGCGGCTCTCACGCACAGATCTTTCCGATCCACAAACGATTCATTCTACGGGATGCGCAAAATTGAATATCTCTCCGTTTGTGCCAGCCGCGCCAAGAACCATCTCACTCGAAAGTTCGTGTCGCGAGACCGAAGCTGACGCTGGGGCCCTGTGTCGCCGCGCGCTTCGCGCGCGCGCAGTTTACGGAGCTATATGGGAGAGGCGAGGTGTCCTCGTAGGCGGCGTCTCGCGTAGCAAGAGACTCGCGAAAATTGTGAACGGGGCCGTCACGCCTAGCGGCGTGAGCGAGGCTCGCAGCGTGTAAGCGAGTAGCCGCCGTAGAGGATACCTCGCCTCGACCCAACAGAGATCTCCGGGAAACTAGACGACGCCGAGAAAGTCGCGTGGCGACGCAGCGAAACCAGGGAAGATGCGATCGAGCGCGCGAGCCCCGAGGTGATGCGACGCGACCTCGGCGAACACTGAGCGAAAGTCTGTGGTAAGCGCGAGATCGCGGCCCTCGTAGAGCTGCTCCTGCTCGAGCCCGGGCCAGCGGCCGTGGACCTTGCCGCCCTTCACGTGCCCGCCAATCACGAACAGCGCACCGGCGTGACCGTGATCGGTGCCGCGATTGCCGTTCTCGCGGGCCATGCGTCCAAACTCGGACATCGTGAGAATCACGACGTCGTCCATCCTGTCGCCGAGGTCGGTGACCAGCGCCGCGATCGAGCGGGAGAAATCGTCGAGACGCTGGGCGAGCTGACCGGTGGACGATCCCTGATTCACGTGCGTGTCCCAGCCGCCGACGTCGGCGAACGCGACCTCGAGTCCGACATTCGCCTTGATCAGTTGCGCGATCTGCAACAGCCGCACCCCGAACTGGGATCGCGGATAATCGGCGCCGTTCTGCGGCAGATACTTCTGCGGATTTGCCGCGCGCAACATCTTGACCGCATCGAACATCTCGGCGCCCGTTCCATGAACGAGATCGGCGGATCCCGTGCGATAGAGAGCTTCGAGACGCTCGGCCGAGCTGCCAGTCGCGCGCACGCTGAACTCGTCGAGGCTGTTCATCGCCACCGTCGCACTTGGACCTTCGAGAATGCGCGGCGTCTGCGGCGTCAGTGACACCGCGCGGAATGGCGTCTTGGCGAGCTTGCACTCGTCGCAGGTCCCTTGCACCGCGAGATAGCGATTGAGCCAGCCATCGGTCGTGCCCTTGTTGTCGGGCGTGCCGGTCTCCATGTAGTCCTGTGCGTCGAAGTGCGAGCGCGTCGTGCTGGGACTGCCGACGGCGTGCACCGGCGCGAGCAGCTTGCGATCGTAAAGCGGCTTGAGCGGCGCCAGCGCGGGATGGAGCCCGAAGAATCCGTCGAGATCGATCGCTCCAGCGGGATTGCTACCCGATGGCTGAGGGATCGCAATCGAGGGACGCATCGCATAGTACGCTCTCTCGCCATGGGGGACGACGATGTTGAGCGCATCGGCGGCTCCGCGCTGGAAGAGACAGATCAGCACCTTGCCCTTCGGTGCGTTGACCAGGTCCATTCCGAACGCGGTGCGTCGGAGGAAACTCGGACTCAATCCGATTGTCACGAGCGCCAACGCGCCCGACTTCACGAATGCTCTACGTTCCATTGTCTCTCCTAG
>DASWDV010000045.1:0-6767 GCA_036395075.1 Gemmatimonadaceae bacterium
GCCTTTCGTTCCGTCGTCGCAGCCATCGCGACCCGTCGAACCACCGCGGCCGACCAACACTCCGCCCGCCGCGTCGTCCCCGGTCTCTGACGGTGGCGCGCGACGTCCGCTCAATCCTTTCCTGTCAAAGGATCCGAACCAGCGTGCGAAGCGGCTCGCACGCGCGCTGGTTTCGGACATCATCACCTACCATCCCGCCAAGCACGCCGAGGGTCTCCGCGACGGAACGCTCAAGCAGCTCTTTCGGGAAGAGATCAAAAAGAGCTTTGAAGAGTATATTGCCCAGGTGGGACAGCAGCTCGCGGAGAGCACGACCTATTTTCAGGAAGCACTCAACGAAGTGCTTGGTGGTGGCAAGAAAATCTTCTAGGCCTCGGGGGCCCGGGTAAAATGGCGGAAAGTGAACGCGGCCGCAGCCTCAGACAGAGCAGAGAGCGACTGGCGGAGTTGCGGAGGTATCTTTGACATCGACGGCAAGCGCGCGCGTTTGAGCGTGCTCGACGCCGAGATGGCCGATCCCGGCTTCTGGAACAATCAGGAAAAAGCGCAAGCGACGCTTCAGGAAACAAAGGCACTGCGCGGCTGGCTGGAACCGTACGACAAGCTGACCGCCCGCGTGGAAAGCGCGCTCGAGCTCGACGAGCTGCTGGAGGATAGTCCCGAGCCCCAGATGGAGCGCGATCTCGACGCCGAGGCCTCGCAGGTGCGCGAAGAGCTCGCCTCGTTCGAAGTGAAATCGCTCCTGCGCGGAGCCGACGATTTTCGCGACGCGCAGCTCGAGATCAGCGCCGGCGCCGGCGGTACCGAAGCGCAGGACTGGGCCCAAATGCTCATGCGGATGTACGTCCGGTGGGCAGAACGCCGCGGCTTCGAGGTGAGCGTCCTCGATGAGAGCGCAGGCGAAGAGGCTGGGATCAAGGGTGCGGTGCTCGAGATTCGCGGGCTGTACGCATACGGCTTCTTGCGTCCCGAGACGGGAGTGCATCGGCTCGTACGCATTTCTCCATTCGACGCGAATGCGAGGCGGCACACGAGCTTTGCCTCCGTCTTCGTCTATCCAGTCGTGAACGAAGAGATCAACATCGATATCCGCGATGAGGATCTGCGCATCGACGTTTATCGGGCCTCCGGGGCTGGCGGGCAACACGTCAACAAGACGAGCTCCGCCGTTCGCATTACCCATATCCCGACGGGTACTGTCGTGGCGTCCCAGCAGGAGCGATCGCAGTTCAAGAACAAGTCGACGGCGATGAAGATGCTCAAGAACAAGCTCTATCAGGCGGAGATCGAGCGGCGGGAGGCGCACAAGGCGGAGCTCGACGCGACCAAATCCGACGTGAGCTTCGGAAGCCAGATACGAAGCTACGTCTTTCAGCCGTACACGATGGTGAACGACCACCGCACGGAGCTAAAGATTCCTGACGTTCAGAAAGTGATGGACGGCGGGATAGATCCATTCATCGAGGCATATCTCAAGCAGGGCGGCGGCTCGACGACGGCGGCGGCGTGAGCGAGGACCTCAACTTCGTCCTCCAGGCGCGACGCGAGAAACTCGAGGCCCTGGAAGCCGCCGGCATTGCTCCATACGCGTACTCGTTCGACCGACAGCATTTCGCGAGTCAGGCCCAGTCGCTGATCGGTAACGCCGAGGAAGGGCCCGCGGTCACTCTTGCGGGACGCATCGTGGCGTGGCGATCGCATGGCAAGACGGCGTTCGCACATCTCGCCGACACGACTGGGAAAATTCAGCTGTACTTCAAGAAAGACCAGCTGAGCGAAGAGGTGTATGCAATGCTCGCGCACTTCGACCTTGGCGACATCGTCGGAGTACACGGGCCGCTTTTCAGAACGCGGACCGGCGAAGTCACGGTCCGCGTCGATCGCGTCGAGCTTCTCGCGAAATCACTGCGGCCGCTGCCGTTCGGGAAGGAGGAGGAGGTCGCCGGTCAGCTGGTTCGCCATTCCGGTTTCTCCGATTCCGAGCAGCGGTATCGCCAGCGGTACGCGGATCTCGCCGTCCATCCGGAAGTGAGGGCGCTGTTTGTTGCGCGGTCGCGGATGACGCGAGCGATTCGCTCGTTTCTGGACGAGCGAGATTTTCTCGAAGTGGAAACGCCGATATTGCAGCCGCTTTATGGCGGCGCCGCGGCGCGCCCATTCACAACGGTTCACAACGCGCTCGACATGCCGCTTTTCCTGCGCATCGCCGACGAGCTCTATCTGAAAAGACTCGTCGTGGGCGGACTCGAGCGAGTCTATGAGATCGGACACGATTTCCGTAACGAGGGAATAGACCGGACACACAATCCGGAGTTTACGATGCTCGAGTTCTACCAGGCGTATGCCGACTATACGACGATGATGGAGCTCGTCGAACAGCTGATGGAAAAAACGGCGGAGGCTGTTCGCTCGGTGCCTGAGCTTGCGCCGACAGTTCCTTCGTTCGACCGGCCGTTCAAGCGAGTCGAATGGATGCCAGCGCTCAACGCCGCGGCGGCGGTGGACGTCACGTCGCTCGACGACAACGCACTGCGCGCACTTGCGAAGCGCGTTGGGGTAGAACAGTCAGAGTCGATGAGCAGGCCAAAGTTGCTCGACGAGATGTTTCAGGCGCTCGTCGAGTCAAAGCTGGTCCAACCCACTTTCGTGATCGATTACCCTGTGGAGCTGTCACCGTTGGCGAAACTGAAGAGGGGAAACCCGAAACTCACCGAGCGGTTCGAGCTGTTCGCGAACGGTAAAGAGATGGCAAATGCCTTCAGCGAGCTGAACGATCCTCTCGACCAACGTCGTCGCTTCGACGCGCAGGCGACCCTGCGCGCGGCTGGCGACCTGGAGGCACCAGGCGTCGACGAGGATTATCTACGCGCAATGGAATACGGCATGCCTCCGATGGGTGGCGTGGGAATCGGCATCGACCGGCTGTTCATGTATCTGTCGGGAGCCACGAACATCCGCGATGTGATTCTGTTCCCGACAATGAGGCCAGAGTGACGAGACTCGAGTTGCAGATCGCGTCGCGGTACCTGCGCAGTCGTCGCGGCTCGAAGCTCCTCTCGCTGATCAGCATCATCGCGATCGGCGGAGTGCTCGTTGGCGTAAGCGCGCTGATCGTGATCATGGGTGTGATGAACGGGTTGCAACACGATCTACGGGAGAAGATTCTCGTCGGCAGTCCCGACATTCGCGTGATGACGTACGGCGAAGATCTCAAGATCACCGACTGGCCGAAGGTTCTGGAGAAGGTGCGCAAGCAACCCGGCGTCGTAGCGGCCGCGCCATTTGTGCTGACCGAAGCGTTGATGGGCGCTGGCCACGACTATTCCGGTGGCGTTTACGTCGTCGGTCTGCTCCCGCAGGGGCGCGGAGTTCCCGACGTGACGACGATCCGCTCCCATGTCGACAAAGGAGACTTTCGCTTTGCCAGCAGCGACGGGAAGCGTCGCGGCGTCGTACTAGGCAAGCTTCTCGCCGCGCGGTTCAACAGGTGGCCGGGCGACAGCATCAATCTTCTGTCCGCTGGCGGCGGAAAGATGAATCCGGTGACCGGAGGACTGGTTCCACACATGGAGAGCTTCGAAGTCACCGGCATCGTGTCGACCGGGATGTACGAGTACGACAATTCGTACGCGTTCATCGCTCTCGACAAAGCGCAGAGCCTCGCCGGATTGGGAGACGGTGTCACCGGGATCGAAGTGAAGACCACCGACCGCTGGCAGGCGGCGAGCGTCGCGGCGCGACTCGTTGGCGCGCTGGGCTGGCCCTACAGGACGGTCGACTGGCAGGAGCAGAACCATTCGCTTTTCCAGGCGCTCAAACTGGAGAAGCTCGGCATGGGAGTGATTCTCCTGCTTATTGTTCTGGTCGCCGCATTCAACATCGTCAGCACTCTGACAATGGTTGTGGCGGACAAGACGAAGGAAATAGGTATCCTCAAAGCCATGGGAATGCCGGCCAAGTCGATCCGGAGGATCTTCTTCGCACAGGGGCTTGTCATCGGAGTCGTGGGAACCGCTCTCGGGCTGGTCCTCGGCTTCGGCGCCGCGCTCGCGCTCGACAAGTACCAGTTCATAAAGCTCGACGCACAGGTCTACTTCATCGACCACCTACCAGTGTCGATACAGCCGACCGACGTGATGTGGATCGTCCTCGCGAGCATCGCGATCGCCGCCATCGCCACCGTGTACCCATCAGTGCAGGCATCGCGACTCTTTCCGATCGAAGCGATCAGGCACGAATGACGCTTACCGTTCTGGAAGCCCACGACGTCCACAAGACGTATACAGGTGGAGACGGAAGTGTTCTGCACGTTCTGAATGGCGTGAACCTATCCGTGCCGCGTGGGGAAATGATCGCGGTCGTGGGAGCAAGTGGCGCGGGAAAGAGTACGTTGATGCACGTTCTCGGAGCACTGGACAAACCGACGCGCGGGTATGTAGTAATCGGAGGGGAGCCAGTTCATGGTCGCAGTGAGACCGAGCTTGGCGAGCTGAGGAACAGGACGGTTGGGTTCGTGTTCCAGTTTCATCATCTGCTGCGGGAGTTTTCGGCTCTAGAGAACGTGATGATGCCGCTCAGAATCGCGGGGAGGTCCGAGGAGCTCGCGCGGGGAAGAGCGGCGGAGCTACTGGCGCGGGTCGGACTGAGCGCGCGGATGACACATCGCCCGGGCGAGCTGTCCGGTGGAGAGCAGCAGCGGACGGCCGTCGCGCGAGCGCTGGCGATGGATCCGCAGATAATTCTGGCTGACGAGCCGTCGGGAAATCTTGATCGCTCGAACGCGGAGATGTTGCACGAATTGCTGGGCGAGGTCGTCAATGACCTCGAGATCGGGATGGTCGTCGTTACTCATAGTCGCTCTCTCGCCGCGCGCGCGAACCAGGTGCTGCTGCTCGAGGGGGGTCGGCTGAGTCGTACCGAGGTCGATGAGGTCGTCGTATAAATGGTCTGCGATCTGTGCAAGGATGGCGATGCTGTTATCCAGCTCACTGAAATTGAAGGGAGCGGGGTGAGACAGCTACATCTGTGCGAGAAATGCGCAGCCGAGCGCGGAGTCGAGACGACGATCACGGCAGCGAAACCCCAGATCAACAATTTTCTCCAGACGATCCACGAGCAAATGCCGGGCGCCAAAGGGGAGCCCGTGCAGTGCTCGTTCTGTTCATCGACTCTGGCGGACTTTCGGGCCACCGGGCGCCTTGGCTGCGCGCACTGCTATGAGGCCTTCGAGACGAGTCTACGCGACCTGTTGCGGCGAGTTCATGGCAACTCGCGGCACATTGGCCGGCGATACGTTGCTCCGTTGCCATCCGAACTGCCTCATGTCTCCAGCGCCACTGAGCTTCGCGATCGACTAAAAAGGGCGATCGAAGCGGAGCAGTTCGAGCTCGCTGCAGACATTCGGGACAAACTACGGGGAATCGAGTGATGCTCGATCTTTCGCTGCTTCCGGATGGTGGTGCCAGCTGGCTCGATGCCTCCGGCGAGCACGCCGACATCGTGATCTCCACGCGGATCAGGCTGGCCCGCAACCTGGAGGGCTATGCCTTCACTCCGCGAGCGCGCGACGGTGAGCGGCTTAGAATCCTTACGCAGGTTCGCGAAGCTTTCGCCAGCCTGCGATCGATCGAAGACGGGGTCCTCGTTCGGGTCGACGAGCTTCCCCCCGAGGACCGGTTGCTGCTGCACGAGCGCCATCTGGTGAGCAAGGAGCTGGCCGGGCTGAACGATCAGCCGGTACGCACTGGCGCAGCTGTCTACCTCTCGCGCGGCGTCGGCATCATGGTCAATGAAGAAGACCACCTGCGGCTCCAGGCACTCCACTCAGGGTTCCACGTAGCCGACGCGTTCGGAGTGCTAGAGCGTCTCGACGCGGAGCTGGGAAACAGGGTGCCTTATGCCTTCCACAGCGAGTTCGGCTACCTCACTGCGTGCCCGACCAACGTAGGCACCGGCCTCCGGGCCTCGGTCCTGATCCACCTCCCCGGCCTGGTACTGACCAAGGAGATCGGGAAAGTCCTGGCCGGATTGCAGCAGGTCGGGCTCACTTATCGGGGCATGTACGGCGAGGGAAGCGAAGTCGTCGGGAATTTTTTTCAGATCTCGAACCAGACAACGCTTGGTCGATCGGAAGGCGAGTTACTTGATTACCTCGTGCGCGTCGTAAGACATGTAATCGAGCGCGAAGAGGAAGCGCGACGAGTTCTGTTGCGCGATGCGGGTTATATTATTGAAGACAAGCTCTGGCGTGCCTTTGGCACGCTGCGATATGCACGCAGCTTGAGCTTCGATGAAGCGATGAATTATCTAAGCGGCGTGCGACTGGCTGTCGGTTTGAAACTGATAAGCGGTCTCAGTGTATATACTCTCAACAAGCTCCTGATATTTAGTCAGTTGGCGCACCTCGCTCACAGTGAGGGAAGAGCGCTGACGGAAAGCGAAGCGAATGTCGCGCGCGCTCGATACGTGCGGGAGACGCTAGCAAAAGAGGCAGAGTAAGGGGTAGCGGGTAATCACGCGCGCAGCAGTGGCCTACACTGTCACGCACGCGAAAGAACTAGCTCCCGCACTGAGGATTGCAGAGATGAACGGGTACAACTTTACAGAGCGAGTACGAAAGGTTCTCGCCATGGCTCGTGAGGAGGCTGCGCGTCTCCATCACGAATACGTCGGAACCGAGCACATACTGCTCGGTCTGATTCGCGAGGGCGAAGGCGTTGCCGCCGCGGTCCTGCAAAATCTCAGTGTCGACCTCGACGAGATTCAGC
>DASWDV010000046.1:0-5563 GCA_036395075.1 Gemmatimonadaceae bacterium
AGATCCGGGCTCAGTGCACATCCGCTTCGTCGACGGAACGCATCTGGACCTCCACTGCGTCGCCAAAGCGGAATATCCGCTCGCTCTGTGGCGGGCGACGGGCAGCGCGGCGCACATCGAAGCGATGGACGTGCTGGCGCAGTCCAGGGGGTTCGAGATCAAGGGGAATGCTCTGCTCAAAAAGGCGCGCGCGGATGAAAGAAGCGCGGGCGGGAAACGTGTGCCGCTGACGGACGAGGACTCGCTGTTCAAGGCGCTCGACCTGGAATCGATTCCCCCCGAGCTGCGCGAGGGAATGGGCGAGATCGAAGCAGCAGCACGCGGCGACCTTCCGAATCTGGTGACGTTCGAGGACATACGCGGCGTGCTCCACTGTCATTCTGAATACTCTGACGGCACCGCGACGATCGAGGAGATGGCGAACGCGGCAAAGGAGCGCGGCTGGAACTACATCGGGATCTCGGATCATTCCGAGTCGGCATTTTATGCTGGTGGGCTAAAACGCGACAAGCTCTTTCGACAACTCGAGGAAATCGAGCGCCTCAACGGTCAGACGAAGGGCTTTCGGATTCTCAAAGGAATCGAAGCCGACATCCTCGCCGACGGCCGCGTCGACTACGACTCGGCTACGCTCGATCTTTTTGACTATGTGATCGGATCCATTCATTCACGCTTCAGCATGGATGGCGAAACGATGACGAAGCGCGTGCTGGCGGCTCTCGACGACCCGCATCTTACGATCCTCGCGCATCCGACTGGTAGATTACTCCTCTCGCGCGAACCGTACGCGATTGACATCGAAGCGGTGCTCGAGAAAGCGGCGGAGGTCGGGGTAGCGGTTGAGCTCAACTGCGATCCCCATCGCCTCGATCTGGACTGGCGCTACTGCCGACAGGCCAAGGAGCTGGGCGTGACGATCGAGATCGGTCCCGACGCACATTCGACCGGTGGGCTCGACAACGTTCATCTAGGAATTGGAATGGCGAGAAAAGCGTGGCTCGAAGCGGGTGAGATTCTGAACGCGGGTAGCGCAGACGATGTCGTCGCCTTCGCGCGGAGGAGACGTTCCAAATGAGGCATGCGACGGCAACAGACCAACCCGCACGGAGCACAACGGTTACCAATCGCAAAGGTGCCAAAATGCGAATCCCCAAGAGTGCACTTGGCGCTCACGCGTTCGAGGTGTTCTCGCGCCTCAAGAAGGCACATCCCGACGCCCACTGCGAGCTCGATCATTCGACGCCACTCCAACTACTCGTCGCGACGATTCTGAGCGCGCAGTGCACCGACAAGCGGGTGAACATGGTGACACCGCAGCTATTCGAGACCTATCCCAGCGCGCAGGCCCTGGCGGACGCGCAGCAGGAGAAGCTCGAAGGTGAAATCAAAAGCACTGGCTTCTTCCGCAATAAGGCGAAGAGCCTGATCGGACTCGGCAAAGCCCTCGCTACACGACACGATGGGAATGTGCCCGATGCGATGGAGAGCTTGGTCCAACTGCCCGGCGTCGGTCGCAAAACCGCCAATGTCATCCTCGGCAACGCGTTCCGAAAAAACGAAGGTGTCGTCGTCGACACCCACGTCGCGCGGTTGAGTCTCCGACTCGGTCTCACGAAGCAGACCGACGCGATCAAGGTCGAGCAGGATCTCATGCTTCTGTTCCCGCGCGACGAATGGGCGCAGCTCGCACACGCGCTGATCTTTCACGGCCGACGAATCTGCGACGCACGGTCGCCCAAGTGCGAAGTATGCACCCTCAACGACATTTGTCCATCGAGCAAAGCAGTCGCGCCGGCGACGATCTCGAGAAGAAAAGCGACGACGGCACCACCGGAATCAGCTCAAAGGGAGAAACTATGAACATCGGCATCATCGGCGCTGGTCACGTCGGCGGGACGCTCACGCGTCGCTTCAGCGCGCTCGGACACAAGGTGTTCGTTTCGAATTCGCGCGGACCCGAGACTCTTACTGATCTCGCGAAGGAAACCGGCGCGACGCCAGTCACAGTGAAGGAAGCAGCCCGAGCTGGACAAGTCTTGATAATTTCGATTCCACTCAAGAGCGAGCCACAGCTCCCCAAGGATCTTTTTGCGAGCGCAGCGAGCAGCACCGTGGTCGTCGACACCGGCAACTATTACCCGCAGCGCGATGGTCGCATCGAGGAAATCGAAAACGGGATGACCGAAACCAGGTGGGTATCCAAGCAACTCAACTGGCCGGTGGTCAAAGCATTCAACAACATCTACGCCCAACATTTGCTCGAGTTGGGAAAACCAAAAGGCACTCCGGAGCGTATCGCGCTTCCGGTTGCAGGCGACGACAAGGCAGCGAAAGATGTTGTCACGCGGCTGATCGACGAGCTCGGGTTCGACGCCGTCGACGCCGGCGGGCTCGACGATTCCTGGAAACAACAGCCAGGCACGCCGGTGTACGGGAGCGACTTCGACAAGGAAGGAGTCGAGCGCGCGCTGTCTCAGGCAAGCAAGGAACGCAAACCGGAATTCCGCGCAGCTGCGGGTACTGCAGCAGCTCCGCAGCCGCGACGCCGAGCCGGTGACTCAGACGACGCGTCGCGCACTGCGAGCCCTTAGTCGGCCTGTAGCTCTGTGGGTTCGAGCGAACTGAAAGTAAGCGACCTGCCGACTCGCGACCTGCCCGGGAACCACCAGTTCGCTCGCCCCATCAGTCTCATCAGAACCGGAACGAGCACCACGCGAATGAGCGTCGCATCCACAGCAACCGCGAATGCGAGACCAAGTCCGAACTCGCGGGTTGCGGTGAGGCGCGTGAATCCGAACGAGCCGAAAAGAACGACCATGATGAGTGCGGCGCTCGTTATCAGTCCTCCCGTTTGGGAAAGGCCTTTCACCACTGACTCACGATCGTCCGCCGACCGCTGGTATTCCTCGCGAATTCGACTCAGTAGAAACACCTCATAGTCCATCGACAGGCCGAACAAAATCGTGAAGAGCATGAGCACGATGAACGAGTTGAGACCTCCTGGCGGCGTGAGTCCAATCAGCGACGCGCCGATCCCGTCCTGGAATACGTAAACCAGAAATCCGTATGCGGCGAACACCGAGAGAAGATTCATCGTGATCGCCTTGAGCGGGACAAGAATGGATCGGAACGCGAACACGAGGACGATGAACATCACGCCAAGCACCAGTGGGACGACGAGCTTGAGACTTCCGAACAGCTCCGCGTCGAAGTCGAGCATGCTCGCGCTGAATCCTCCGGTCTGCACATCCAAGCCGGCGCGGTTCGCCTCCGGCCACGAAGCGGCGCGGAGATCGCGCACGAGATCCATCACTTCTCGGGATTCCGGCGATGATCGCGGCACGAGCAGGATGACCGCCGAGGTACCGTCGGCACTGAGCTGCCCCGCCGCGATCTTCACGCGAGGATCCACAGCGAGACGGGCTCGGATAGCAGCAATCGCTGCCCCGCGTTCCGGAGTCCGGACAGTTCCTTCACCGCGAGTCTTGAGAACAACGGCGACAGGCCCCATCCACCCGGCCGCAAAATTCCGCTCCAGCACGTCGTAGCCCTGACGTGCTTCCATCGTCGGTGACAGATCGCGCGGTCCCATGTCCCACGCCCTGAGACGCACGGTCGGGGCAATGAAAACCGCGAGCACGATCAGCGCTGGAATCAGATAGATCACCGGACGCGCCATCGCTTCGCGTCCCCATCGCGACCACAACGATTCCGCGCGCGTCTGCCTTCGCAGCTGCGGCCGACGTCGCGGCCAATTGATTCGCGGACCGACGAACAGCAGTAGCGCCGGCAAAAGCGTGAGCGTCATCAGCACGGACGTTATCACCACGATTACTCCGCCGATGGCCAGCGTATGAAGGAAGCTGATATGAACCAGAAACAGGGCGAGAAATCCCGTGCACACGGCGACGCCTGATACAACGACGACGTGGCTGGCGTAAACCGCCGCCGTCTCGACCGCGTTCCGAAATGGCACGCCAGCAGCGAGCTCCTCGCGACATCGACTCACGAGGAAAAGCGCGTAGTCGACACCGACGCCAAGCCCAATCATGGTCACCGCATTCTGCGCGAAAATGCTGACTGGCATCGCCCGCGAGAGCACGTAGAGAGTCGCCAGCGTTATCATGGTCGTTCCAAGCGCCAGGAGAAGGGGCAATCCGGCCGCGATCGGAGCGCCGAAGACGAACAACAGAACGAGCAGAGTGAGGGGAATCCCGATGCGTTCGGCGCGGAGGAGATCGTCCGACGAGCTCACGTCGAGATCGTGAAACAACGATGGGATTCCGGTGAGCTTCACGCTGAATTCAGGCGGAATACCGGCGCTCGCAATCGTCGACCGAATGCGCTCCACCATCGCCTCGGCGTCGAAATAAGTCGCGGCCGGGGGCGTCACGAGCACGAGCGCCGAGCGGCCATCGCGACCGAGTAACGTCGAATCGCCAGTATTCCAATAGTGTAGCACCCGTCGCATTCCCGCCGACTGGAGCGCGCGTTCCAAGCCACCAGCTGCAGCCGCAAAACGCGGATCGGCCGTCCGCGCGGTGGAAGAAGTCAACACCACCGGAAAAACGAACGCTGATCCCACGCCGAGTGCGTGGTTGACTTCGCGCGCGGCGCGCTCCGACGGACTGCCCGCCACAGTATCCGTGCTTCCGCGGAGCACTCCAGCGAGACGTGAAGCGAACGGCGCCGCGGCCACCAGCAGCGCTGCCCAGACGACGATCACCACGATCGGCCGGCGTAGCGACAGGAGTACGAGTGTGCGCATGATCCGGATTCCTCGCTTAAGAGGCGGCGAGAAAACGCGACTGCTTGATCTTCCCGGCGTCACCGGCGAACGGACCTTTGCCGAGGGCGTAGAGCTGGATGTCCGGAACAAGCGTCTCGGGATACTCGCGCCAGGCCTCTCTGAAATCCGCGTTCAGCTCCACCAGGCGCGGCACAATCGACTCGGCGAAGCGTCGCGTCAGTTTGGGGTCGGGCTCTCTCGAGACCTCGAACAGGAATCGCGGCCGCACACTTCCATCCGCACCCTCGGCCAGTGAAAGACAAAACGAATTGGTGATAGCGGCCAGTCCCGCGTCCTGATAGAGGCAGTGCTCGATGTCTTCAGGATAGATGTTCGCGCCCATCACGCTGATCGTGTGATCTCGACGGCCGCAGATCCACAGAAACGGCAGACGCACACTTCCGTCTCCG
This sequence comes from Gemmatimonadaceae bacterium, assembly GCA_036395075.1. Taxonomy (GTDB): domain Bacteria; phylum Gemmatimonadota; class Gemmatimonadetes; order Gemmatimonadales; family Gemmatimonadaceae; genus UBA4720. Next base: position 5,200 of record DASWDV010000046.1, read on the forward strand.
CTCTCGCGACGCAGTTGCTCGATGTCGACGCCGAGCGAGGCAAGCTGCTCCGCCATCTCATCGTTGGTGCGAATGCCACCGACGTCGTGCACGTTGTAGCGAATGCGCGGCGAAAGGAGAGAGCCCCGCGAAATCGTGAAGACGACCTCGCCGTTTTCGTTGACCTCGACGTGATGCATGAGTGGATTGTACTGAAAGAGCATCGGCAGCCTCGAGTCGGGGCCGAACAACGCGCGCTTCACATCGTCGCGCTCGTGCGCGAGCCGCCGGATTGCGACACAGATCGGCGTTTCTCCCGCGATTCCGATCTCGAGATCGGTCGCGCCGTAACCGCTGTAGACTTTATCAAAGCGCCGCAGCAGAT
>DASWDV010000047.1:0-3492 GCA_036395075.1 Gemmatimonadaceae bacterium
AGTGAGAACCGGCCGGATGTCGAGCTTGAGCATCGCCCGCTCGATATCGTCGGCGCTGGCGCCCAGCTTGCGCAGCTGGCGCATCGTCCATCGTGCCGATGCGGGTTGCGGATCCGTCACGCCCTTCCCCAGGTACGCGTCGCGGCGGCGAACACGGTGGGTCTGTTCGGCAGTGTTTATGAGCAGGAAAAAGAGCGTGAAAGCGCGCGCGGCGGTTGCACACTTGTCGACCGGCAGATCATCGACATGCTTCAGCAGATCGTCGAGACTAGCCGCTCCCGACTCACCGTGACGGCGAGCGCGCGTGGCGACGCGCAGCCTCTCCACGATCTTGAATGCTTCCTCGCCCTCCAGCCTCCAAATGACGCGGCCAAGTGCGGCAGCGAGCCAGCGGACGTCTTCGTGAAGCGGAAGGTCTTCTTTTCGCGGAGGGGCCGGGGTTGGCACGGCGTGAAGATACCGCAAGGGGATGGGCCGGCACTAGCAGGACGAGAACCGAGGATACCCCACCCCTGAGTGGATCGTCTTATAGGGGTAACCAAATGCCCCCGCAGCCTCGTTCCCCAAGGCAAAAGATGAAGATCCCACATAGCAGACCCATTCTTATTTCATTCGGACTGGCGTCTGTCGCCCTCGTCATGTGCGGGCTGCTGCTTGTGGAATGGCAGGGCGGAACGGCGGCCGTCGAGTCATTCGAATGGGTCAGCCACACGCTGGAGGTTCAGCGGGAGCTGGCGACCGTGGAAGCGCGCATGAGCGAGGCCGAGTCTGGTCTGCGCGGGTACGTGCTGACGAATCAGACCGGCTTCCTCGCGCCGTACGGCGATGCCACAAAAGACGTGCGGTCGCGTCTCGCCAATCTCAGGGTTCTGCTCTCAGACAATTCGGCGCAGCTCCGTCGGCTGCTGATGATCGAGTCGCTTTCTCGCGCGAAGCTGGCCGAACTGGATTCAACGATCAAGCTCGCGCGCAGCGGAAAGCGCGATGTGGCGGCAAGCATCGTCAAAACGCCCCACAGCGACAGTCTCATGACAGCGATTCGTTCCGGGCTCCGGTCAATGACCGACGAGGAAGCGAACATTCTGCGCAGCCGTCAGAAGTCTCTCGTCATCGAGCTTCAACGGGGCGATGCGATTTCTCTTGCCCTTGCGGCCGCCCTTCTGCTGATGCTGGTCGCGCTCCTCGTCATTGCCCGCGGAGCGGAGCACTATCGGAATCTCGTGACGCTATGCGCGTGGAGCAGGTCGGTGGAGTACGAAGGTCAATGGGTGAGCTTCGAGGAATATCTGCGGCGCAAGTTCAACATTTCTTCGACTCACGGAATCTCGCCCGACGCGCTGTCGCAGATCGAGGTCGGGCTCGAGGAGCCGCAGAAGCCTAGCTTCGAGCCACAGAAGGCCTAGCTTCGCTCGCCGAACGGACAGCAAGCCATTCAGTTATCCGTTCATTTCAATCGTCGCGCCAGCCCTGCCAGGTACTCCGCGGCCTGCGCGATCGGTCTCGCCCCAGTGAGCATCGCCTTGTCCAGTGCGGGTATCCTGGGCTCGCTATTGACGTTCCGAATGCCGAGTCGCTTGCGAAGCTCGTCACGGAACGCGCGCGCTGGTCGATAGAACTGCTCTCTGTAAACTCGCCACATCCGCAGGTTGTGCTGCATCAGCTCCACGCTTTGCTTGTCGAGCACTTCGTCGCGTTCCGCCTCGGATGCAGTCTGGGCCGGCTTGTCGCCGGCGAGGGTGTTCACGAACTCGCGATCGCTTCCTGCCTCGAAGGTCTTCATTTCGTTCGCTAGCTGCAGGGTCTCCTCACGAAGCTCCGTCGGAGGCAGCTCTCGCAGTTGCTCCACGAGTCGATCAACGGCGTCGAGCTCGCTCAAGGCCTTCGCCGCCGTGGGCGACTCGAAGCCAGTGAGCCGCGGGCCGGTGTAGAGGAACCAGACAAACTCGGCGAGCGTCGTCATCCCGTAACAGAGGAGCGCGACCAGTGCGAAGCGTGCGCCCGGCGAGGCGGACCGAAATACGCCGTGACCCCGCCACAGGATATTTAGAGCGGCGATCGCGATGCAGCCGGCGATCTTTCCGGGTTCGAGCAGTTGGGTCTGCTTCCACGCGCCCGGGACCGAGCGGCGCAAAATGGTCGCCCGGAGGGGAAAGGGGAGGGAAATTCTCACTATCAAGAGACTGTTTTCTGGTGAGCACAGTCACGTAATCCTCGCCATCACGTAATCCTCGCCATCACGTGGTCGTCGCCTACCCGATCGCCGAAGTAAAAAGACGCCGAGCCAACGATCGAGAACCCAAGACGCAGGTAGAAGCCGACGGCCCACGGTGCCTCCTTCCAGACCTGGAGCCATACCACATCGGCTCCGCGTCTCTTCGCCTCATCGAAGCTCTGCTCCATGAGCCCAGCACCGACGCCTCGGCCCTGGTGCGCCCCGTCGACGTAGAAGCGGACGATCTCGTATGGTCGGCTTCCCTGCACACCGGCAGGAGGCGTGGGGCTAGCCCGCAAATACGAGTACCCAATCGCGCTTCCGTCGGCGTCTTCCGCCACTAATATCGCGGAGTCCGCATCCGCAATCGCATTCCGAATTCCCTCGACGGAGAACGATCGCGCCAGATAGCGACTGAGCTCCGGCTCGGGATGCGTCGGACCGTAGGCCTCTGTGAACAGTCGCGCGCCGAGGGAGGCCAACGTCGAGGCATCCGAGACTGTGCAGCGACGAATGGAAACGGCTTTCGTGGAGCCTGCCGCCATCAGTGCGATCCGGCGATCGCGCGCATGAGCCGGCCGTCATCCGCAGCGAGCTCCCAGATGACCACGCCGCCGAGTCCGTTCTGGCGCACGTAATTCACCTTGGCCCGAACCGCTTCCGGATCGTCGTAGGTAATCCAGGTTCCGCTACGCGAATCGTAGATCCACGGCACCTGCGCTGACGACTCCCAGTGTCGCGTGTATCGAGGATCGCGAAGTTGCTTGCGAGCTAACCGCCGCCAATTGCCGTCAGCGTCCTCCCATCCTTTCGGCGCCCCACCTGACTTCTGAAACAGCCCCGCATTCACGTTCGGCACCTGTCCGTATACGCGCGCGAAAAACGGAATGCCCACCAGCAGCTTGTCGGCGGGAACGCCGCCGGCCCTGAACGCGTGGATGCTCGCGTCGGCAGTGAGCTCGGGAGTCGGATCGTTGGCCGCGGCGAACAACGGCGCGTTGAAGTGCGCGATGGAGCCGCCCGTGTGGTAGTCGTACGTCATCACGTTGACGAAATCGAGCAACGGAACGATGCGATCGAGCTCGATGTTGGCGATCTCCGACGGACGCGCCGACGCGGCGATCGACAGCTCATAATGTCGCTTGTCTTTCGACCCCTGAGCATCGAGCTCGCGGCGCAGCTCGGCGAGAAGCAGCGTGAAGTTCTGTCGGTCGACCGGGCGCTCGACATTTCCCTTCAGACCGCCTTGTACTGGAAACTCCCAGTCGATGTCAACTCCG
>DASWDV010000048.1:0-5502 GCA_036395075.1 Gemmatimonadaceae bacterium
GTAGTGGACTAAATCACTGTCAGCTTAACTACTGACGCCTCGTACCCGCTCAGTTGTAGTTCAACCGCCTCCCCGCCACCTCGCCCTTCTGCCGCGTACATCAATATGCACGTAATTCGTGCTCGAGTGACCAGTCGTGTAAATGCCGAGCCCGCCGACAAGGTCCGGATGCTTGAGCTCGACGATCTCCACCGCCAAACCTACCATGCGGCTGTCGATCGCGGTGATTTTTCCGTCGCCATTCGCATCGATCGCCACATCTGCCGCGTCGCCGTACTGGTGCTGACTGTCGCTCGCCGCGCGCCGTACCCGGCGGTTGTGCTCTGGCGCGCGAAATCCGGAATGAACATCAATATCGATGTCAGCGACCGCCTTGTCGCCGTGCCAGCGCGCGATTTCCTGGATCACCAGCTCCAGCTTGTCGAGTAGCTTCGGGTTTACCGCCGCATAGCTTGGCCAGACTCCCTGCTGATCGTGATTCAGGAAGTCGCCGACTTTCAAATGCTTCGTGATTGGCAGCTCCACGTCGGCCGGACTGATCTCGAGAAAACCTTCGGGTGGCGGCGTCTTCCCGCGCGCGCGCTCTGCCAGATACGTCCCGATGCGGTACCCGCGCAACATTCCGCGTTCCTTCTCCTCGAACGGGACGAGCACCGCCAGGGTCAGGCCCTCGACGGGTCGCCGCTGCCCGCTCTTTACGAGCGTCAGCCGATAGAATCCGGCCTGCGGTGGCGCCGAAACCTTGTCACCCGTGAGCGGCTGCGCGGCCGTCGCGAGCGTCGAGTCGCCGACTCTGATCCACGCGTATTGCAATGCGGTCGGATCGCCGTGGACATCGAGAGGATAAGAAATCTCCTGCGCCGGCATTGCGAAGGCGAGCTTTACTTCTCCGCTCGCGCCAAAAGCGCTCGCCGACGGCTCCGCGAGTGGAACGACTGCGTGGGTGAGATAAGTTCCAATAGGTTTGTCAGTGGCGTCGTCGGCGGCTTGCAGAAACTGGAAAGCGCCGACCGCGGCAACCGTAGCGGCGGCGATCCACACCATTCGCGCTGTGTGGCGCTTTCGGACAGGCAGATCATCCGGAAGCTCGAGCTCTTCGCCGGTTGGATGTTCCCGTCGCTCTCCTACGACCGCGGACGTCAAGCGAATTTTTTAGTAGATGTAGACCGGCGTGCCCACCGCGACCATCGGGTAGAGCCGCTCGATGTCTTCATTGCGCATGCGTACGCAGCCATGGCTGACCGACTGACCGATGGTCTCGGGATGGTCGGTACCATGTATTCCATATCCATCGCCAAGCTCGAGCCGACGGGTTCCCAACACACCCATGTACCGGCGCGCCGTGGTGCCATATGGCGGGACGACAATGTTTCCATTCACAATGATCTCCTTGCCTTCGACCCCTCCACCTAAAGACACCGCGGAGCCGCTACCGTAACGTCTTACGACCTCACCATTTTGGGTGGTGAGGACGCCCCCGTCGCCGGTGGGGATCGCCTCGCCTGGATCAAGGTGAACGATGCCAAGTCCTCTTTTGTGCGCTTGTTCGACGTAGTGCCAGTCTGGCGGAACCCACGCGGGGTCTTCGTCCTTGCCTTTGACCGTTAATCGCCCGCGCGGCGTCTCAAAGCGCCATTGTCCGTTAGTCCCGCCGACGAGCTCTTTGCCGCTTCCCGTTGCAACGGGGGCGTCGAACAGAATCGCTTTCCCCTGCTTGTACCAGAGGCGGTGGTCCGCCATGCTGACGACTATGTACGGCATGTTCGCCGCTTCAGCAGGAGACTCGTCGAGGAGGGCCTTCAGGCTGTCGCCCGTCATTCCGAGCTTCGCCTTCACAGCGTTCAGCACGTCGAGGTTGTCGTTGTAGACCATGCGGCTGACGTCGCGCTGGTAGCGGAGCTCCGCGGTTTTCGTGAGGAGTGTGACGCTCAGGATCGCCGCGACGACGAATCCCGTGATCAACATCCAGACGGTCTTGCCGCCGTAGGAAAAGATTCTGGCTACCATTCGCTAAGTTCGCCCTCATGCTTAAACATGCGTTCTCAGTAGAAGTATACCTTCATACCGGCGCTAAGGTTCGGCATGATCGCCTTCATGTCCTCGAGACTTATTCGGAGTGAGCCCGGGGGCACGGGTGTGGAGTCGTTGACGAGCTCGGAGGGCGCGTTCTTCGACGTCAGGATCTCAGTTCCTCCATCGAGCGTGATCATCGTCTCCGAGATGTCGGCGACGGTTCGCTCGCCACGGGGCAGCGCGGCAGGGGGACCACTAGCCGATTCGGCTGGGACGCGCTCGGGCCCGAACTGGACCGGCATCTCGCGCAGCAACGCGCCTTCGCGCGTGAGGTACATCCGCGCGCTATCGACCGAGACATTTAGGTGCAGCTTCTTGTCGAACTTTGCCTGGCGCTTCGCCAGCTCGATCGCGATCCGCAGCTTGTTCTGCTCCGACTGGACGATCGCGTCAGTACGTTCGCGCTCCGCCTGCGTCATGTGCTCGCGGAGGAGCTTGACGTCATAGTTGTACTTCACCCTCTTGGCGATGAGCCAGGCGTCGACGCCGATCATCGTAACGAGCGCGACACCGAGGACGAAGACGAATCCTGGATAGGCGCGTCTGAAATCGCGCCAGCTGCTGCGACGCCGATCGCCCTCAGCCGCACGATCGGGCCGGCGCCGCGTTTCCGGGCCGCTCTCCTGTTTCGGTCTTAAAATTTCCATTCTCGAGCTACGCTTCCTCACGTCGGGGCAGGATTACATTACTGGTATAATGGCCACTTCACAGCGCGCGCGGCCAGTCGCGCTCATCGTTCTCGATGGATGGGGATACCGCCCCGAAACTGACGGCAACGCAATCGCACTCGCGAACACTCCGACCTGGGACTCACTCTGGCGTCGAGGCTCGCGCACTCTGCTCGAGGCCTCGGGACTTCGAGTTGGCCTGCCGCTCGGACAGATGGGCAACAGCGAAGTCGGACACCTGAACCTCGGCGCCGGGCGCGTAGTGATGCAGGACCTCGTGCGCATCTCCACTGCGATCAGCGACGGGAGCTTCTACACCAATGGGGCGCTAGTGGGTGCATGCCGGCAGGTAAAGAAAAACGGCGGCACTTTGCATTTGATGGGACTCATCGGATCGGGCGGAGTGCACGCGATCGACACCCACCTCTGCGCGATGATCGATCTCACGAAACGCGAGCGACTGGAGCGGGTGGCGATTCACGCTTTTCTCGACGGCCGCGATACGCTTCCGAAGTCCGCGCTGGGATACATGGAGCAGCTTCTCGACTACATCCGGAAAGTGGGAAGCCCCGCAAAGATCGCCAGCGTCTCCGGGCGCTATTACGCAATGGATCGCGACCGCCGCTGGGATCGCACCGAGCTTGCGTACCGCGCCATCGTCCTTGGCGAAGGCACTTCGGTTACAGATCCGCTCGGCGCGATCAAGCAAGCCTACGAATCGGGAAAAACCGACGAGTTCATGTTGCCGGTGGTCGTGACCGAGAATGGAAAGCCGGTAGCCCCGATGAAAGACGGCGACGCTGTGATCTGCTTCAATTATAGATCCGATCGAATGCGGCAGATCGTGCGCGCCCTTATCGACCCGGGCTTTGCCGACTTCGACGTCTCGCGACGCCCGAGAGTCTCGGTGACGACACTGACGAGGTACGACAAGACCTTCGACGTCCCGGTGGCGTTCGAGCCGACGTCGATGGAGCGGATTCTGGCCGAAGTTTTGTCGGCGCGCGGCCTCTGCATGTTGAAGACGGCGGAAACCGAGAAGTACCCGCATGTGACTTACTTCTTCAACGGTGGCGTGGAAGCGCCATTTCCCTGCGAGCAACGTGTACTGGTACCGAGCCCGAAAGTCGCGACATACGACTTGAAGCCTGAGATGAGCGCGGCTGGCGTTACCGACGCGCTGGTGAGTGGCATCACTTCAAAGGAGCACGATTTCATTCTCTGCAACTACGCAAACGCCGACATGGTGGGCCACAGCGGTTCGATTCCCGCCACGATCAAAGCAGTGGAGACTGTCGACGAATCGCTGGCGCGAGTTCTCCAAGCCGCCGAGAGCGCGGGTACGAGGCTCATCGTCACGGCAGATCACGGCAATGCGGAGATGCTCGTTGATCCGGAGACGGGTGGGCCGCACACTGCGCACACCACCAATCCAGTTCCACTTGTTCTCGTTGACTGGGACCAGGAGCAGCGGCTGAGAACGGGAGGAGCGCTGTGCGATGTTGCGCCAACTATATTGTCAATGCTCGGTATCGAGCAGCCGCCGGAGATGACCGGCGTCAATCTTGGAGTCGATTAGTCAAGCTGCGCACGGATTCAACGCTTTCCCCGGATTTAGAGTAATGAGGCTGCTGATTAGCGCTTTGGCGCTTGCTGTTGTTTCTACGACCGCGCCTGCGCAGGTCGGACATCTTCCCTCGAACAGCCCCTATCGCGATCTGGAAACTCGTCAGGAAGTGACGTTTTTCGGCGGTCGGTACAGCGCGGGAGAGGATCCGATCGGAATCGCCCCGCGCGACGGCACGATGTACGGCCTTCGCTACCTGATTCACGTGGGTGGCCCCGCGTTTCTGATGGCGCGCTGGTCGCACGTGAACAGTGAGCGCTCGGCGATCGATCCGACGAAAGTCGGCGTGGCGCGGCAACTTGGAAATCGCAACGTCTCGCTCAATCTCTACGACGTCGACATGGCCCTCAATCTCACCGGCCAGAAAAGCTTTCATCATATCGTGCCGGTAATAAACTTTGGCGCCGGCGTTGGAAGCTGTGGCTGTTCGGTGCCCTCCGATCCCTACACCTTCGGCACCCCGTTTGCATTTTCCTGGGGGAGTGGGCTCAGGTACGCGCCGGGCGGGCGCTTTCAGCTGACGGCGGACTGGAACGACTACCTCTACCAGTTGAAGTATCCGACCGCGTATTACGTGACACCCACCGGCGGGACGGCGGCCGTAACCGGCAACCAGGCCCGCAGCTTCTGGAAGAACAACCGGGCACTCACCATCGGGGCCTCGCTGCTGTTCTTTCGCTAACCTGAATCGCTCTCCGTCAAGGTGGGAGCGAGCGCGGAGGAAGAGTGGAAAAGGACTACGAGGACATCAGGGGCACCGACGGACTGACCGACAACGAGCTGCGCGCGCTCATTCGTGACAATTTCGAGCAGCAGCCAGCGTTTGATCCAGACGATGTAGAGATATCGGTGCGGTCTGGCGTCGTGAGTCTCTCGGGCCGCGTCGGGACGCCGGAGGAGCTCCGCATCATCGAGCGAGTTGTCACCGATATCGTCGGTGTGCAGAATCTCCGCAGCGGTCTCGTAGTAGATCCGATTCGTCGCGCCGAGAGTCCCGAGGCGATCGACGACCATCTCGTCGACGAGCAGCTTCACGAAGGAATCCTTCTTGGCGACACTCCGCGTCCCGAGGACCCCGAAGCGCAGCACCTCCGCGAGAACATTCGGGCCGAGCTGTTCGGGACGACCGACGTG
>DASWDV010000049.1:0-2359 GCA_036395075.1 Gemmatimonadaceae bacterium
CAACACTTCCGCTCACCTGCGCCCAGCCAGGCCATGCTGCCTTGAAAAGCGCGTCCAGCGCCAGCGCGCCGATCCACGTTTGAATGCCAAACCAGCCGCAGGCGACGATCGCCCTCAACATCGCCGCGATGTTAGCGCCCCGCACTCCGAAGCTCGCTCTGCACAGCACCGGGAACGAGATCCCGTATTTCGTTCCAGCATGTGCGTTGAGAATCATTGGAATGAGCACGATCACATTGCCGAGGAGGATCGTGACCATCGCCTGCCACCAGGTCATTCCCTGCTGCATCAGGCCGGACGCAAGAGTATACGTGGTGATGACGACGCTCATTCCAATCCACAGAGCGGCGATGTTGTACGTCGACCATGTGCGCCGCGCCGGATCCGTCGGCGCCAAGTCCGGATTCCAGAGCGGGCTGTTGCGAATGTCGTCGGGCGAGAACGTCGATTCCGCGCTGTAGCTCGCGCCGGTCGCTACGGTCGTCACGATGCGAGGCCGGCCGTCTTGCGCGGCAGCCACTGTCCGCGCCCTTCCTTGCCTATGACCTTGTAATCGTCGACGATCACGTCGCCTCGGGAGAGCGTTGTGCGCGAGAATCCGGCGAGCTCCCACCCGTCGTAGGGAGACCAGTCCGCATTCGTCTCCATCGACTTGGGATCGATCTTGTGCTTCTTCTCCGGATGAATGATCGCGAGGTCGGCATCGGCGCCGACCTGGATGGCGCCCTTGCGCGGATACAACCCCATGATGCGCGCCGGATTCGTGGAGAGCTTGGTGCACATCTCTTCGAGACTGATTTTCCCGCCGAGAACGCCGTGCGTATAGGTGAGTGGCATCAGCGTCTCGAGACCGGGCATTCCCATTGGGATCTTAGTCCAGTCGCCGTTCCACATCGCCTTCTGTTCTCGGTTGAAGGTGCACGTGTCGGTGGAGACGACCGACACTTCCCCTGAGCGAAGCCCCTTCCATAAGCGGTCGACGTCTTTCGGCTTCTTGAGCTGCGGACAGCAGGCGAAGAGGTGGCCGTCTTCCCTCTCGAACACCGAGTCATCCAGCACCAGGTACTGCACGCAAGTCTCGGCCAGCACCGGCACCCCGCGCGCCTGGGCGGCTCGGATTATGTCGGCGCCTTCACCGGTCGACATGTGCACGATGTACAGCTGACCGCACGTCGCCTCGCACCATTGCACGGCGCGCTGGATGGCCTCGGCCTCGATGAAGTTGGGGCGCGTCATCGGGTGTAACCGCGCGCCGTATTGTTTCATCAGCTCGGGAGTGTGGTGCCTCGCGATCAGCTCGTCGAGCACCCGCGCTGATTCGGCGTGCACCAGGAGCATAGTCCCGTATTCTTTCATCTTCTCGAGCGTTCCAAACATCGCGCGGTCGTCCGACTGCCACCCTTCGGATTCATAGATCATGAATTCCTTGAAGGTCGTGAAGCCGCGATCCACCATGCCTTTGATCTGATCCTTGTGATCGTTCCAGCGCGTGATGCAGATGTGAAACGTGTAGTCGATGAGTGACTTTCCTTCCGCCTTCTTCAACCAGTTGTCGGCTGCCTGATCGAGTGATTCGCCGGCGTAAGGAATCGCAAAGTCGATCAGCGTCGTGACGCCGCCGCGTGCTCCAGCGCGTGTCCCGGTTCGATAATCGTCGGCGGAGACGGTACCGCAAAACGGCAGCTCGAGGTGCACGTGGACATCGAGCACGCCTGGAATGACGTGATGTCCTTTGGCGTCGATTGTCTTAGTGGACTTGTCGCCCTCGAGGTTGACGCCGAGCGCGGTGATTTTTTCGCCGGCTATGCCAACATCACCGGTAAATGTTCCGGCAGGCGTGACTACGTTTCCGCCCTTGATGATCCGGTCGAATGCCACCGATCCGTTACTCCGTTCGTGGATTGATTGCTTCTCAGCGAGCTGCTGTCAACGCGCGGTCCAGCACATCGATAGTGAAGTCGGCATCGTCGGCAGTAATGCACATCGGCGGCTTGATGCGAAGCACGTTCCCATCGAGTCCGCCCTTGCCGACGAGCACTCCCATCTCTCTCGCCGCTTCGAGCACCGCCAGCGTTTCCGCCTTGGCCGGGTCCTTTGTTGCCCGATCACGAACCAGCTCGACGCCGAGCATGAGTCCCATCCCCCGGACATCGCCTACGAGCTGATGATCCTTGCCCAGCTGCCTCAAGCCGTCCTTCAGCCTCTTCCCCAGGACTCTAGAGTTTTCCTGGAGACCATCCTCGTCGATGACGTCCAGCACCGCGAGACCTGCCGCCATGCATACCGGGTTACCGCCGAAGGTGTTGAAGTGGATGCGCTGCGTCAGCGCCTGTGCGATTTCCATCCGCGTCGTAACCGC
>DASWDV010000050.1:0-5062 GCA_036395075.1 Gemmatimonadaceae bacterium
CCACGCGCAGTGTCTGACGACGCTACACGGTCATACGGCTGCCGCTGCAGGCTGCGCTTCATCGGCCACGATACCGCTGAGGATGGCGTCGCGGAGTGTCTTCGCCCTCTTCGCGACCAGGGATTCCTCTTCAGTATAACGCCGGATCGAGATTTTGTTACCGCTTTTTTCCGCGCGGGCGACGAGTCGCCGCAGAAGTGCCGCACGCTCTTCCAATGCTCGCAACGCGATCCAGAACGCCGCTTCGATCGATTCCTGCTGTTTCGCCAGCAGGCTATCCACCGCGAACGCGTGGCCCACCCGGCATCGGAATCTCAACGCGTCCGAAGCACTCAACTCCCACAGTGTTCCGTTGCACTCAGGACAAGTGAACGCGCTCACGACACCTGGCTGATCGTCCCCCTGAAGCTGATCGATGTCGAGCTTGTCGATTGCGAGCTCCTTCTCTTCCTCCTCCTCCTTGCTTGCTCTTTCGTCGTCCATGTAGAGGGCCTCCCGATACCCCACCCTCTCCGCAGGTCGACGCTCGACACCGGCGGAAAGAGCTGCGGCAATTTCTGCGACAGGCAACACCTTGTCCGCGCAGCCGTTCTCGATCGCGCTCAGGCTCATTCCCGGGTAAAGCGCCTCCGCGGGATCCTGAACCATCGTCGCGCCTCCTTCGTTCTTTATCGCCTGGAGTCCGGCGGTTCCGTCGTCGAGATTGCCGGACAACAGAATCCCGATGACCCGCGCGCCGAACTCGAGCGCCGCCGAGAGGAAGAGCGGATCGACAGCGGGTCTGACACCGTGCTCGCGGGGACCTCTAACCAGAGAAATTCTTTTCTTTTCGAGAATCAGGTGCGCACCTGGTGGAGCGACGTAAATCTTTCCGCTCTCAATTCTCTCGCCGTCGCGCGGGTGCACCGCTCGCAAACGTCCGCGACGGCTCAGTATTCGCGGAAGCGCACTGGTCGCACCGTGCGGGATATGGACGACGATGAAAACGCTGGCGTCGAAGTCCTCGGGTAATCCCGAGACCAGCTGGATCAGAGCTTCGATCCCACCCGCGGACGCGCCGATGACAACGATGTCTCTCTTGGTCATTTGCTACGCGTCCGAGCGGTGCGCAACTACGCAGGGCAGTCGGCCCTAGAGTTGCATATCACATGTTTCGAAAGCGATTTCTTCATCATAGGCATCGCAAATGGTGGACCCCCAGCAGCAACCAACGTCCGCTGAGCTCGACGCATTTTCGCAGCGAGTGCGAGAGGCGGGTAAGCGCCTCAGGTCGCGACGTACGCCGGACGACAAAAAGCAGATCGTCACCGCGCTGGGTGATGAGGACGGCGACCTCATCGCGCTGGTAGAAGAGCTGCGTGTTGCCGACGAAGAGCTGCGTGTACAAAACGATGAGCTGGCGGCCAGCCGCGACATGATCGAGCTGGAGCGCCAGAAGTATCACGATTTGTTCAATTTCGCGCCCGACGCCTACATCGTGACCGACATCAAAGGAATGATTCGCGAGGCGAACGTCGCCGCCAGCCAGCTGCTTGGCGTGCCCACGCAATTTCTTGTCGGGAAACCGATGACCACGTTCTTCGACGAATCGGCAAGTAAATCGCATCGTTACAAGCTCGACCAGCTGTGTGGAGCGGACCGGTGCGACGACTGGGAGATTTCGCTCAAGCCGCGAAATGGATCGCCGATACCAGTCTCGGTCTCAGTCGGTCAGATTTCCCGCAGGGACAAGAGCGTCGCTGGTTACCGGTGGATCGTGCGGGACATCTCGAAGCGAAAGCAGGCGGAAGAAGCGGTGCGCGAGCTCAATCGCCATCTCGAGCTGCGAGTTGCGTCGAGAACCGCGCAGCTGGCGGCCGCAAATCGCACCAAGGATGCGCTGCTTCTCAGCGAGCGAAAGGCGCGCGAGCAGGCGGAGATCGCGAACCGCGTCAAATCGGATTTCCTGGCGCTACTGAGCCACGAATTCCGCACTCCACTGCAAGCGATCTTCGGCTACACCGAGCTGCTCGAGCGTGAAATCCACGGACCTCTAAACGAGGCGCAGCAGCGTGATCTCACGCGCATCCAGCAGAGTCAGCAGCACCTCCTTGGCCTCATTACGACGATTCTCGATTTCGCGAAGCTTGACAGCGGTCAGGCGGTCGACCTGAATCTGGAGCCAGTCGTCATCCACGACGTCCTCGCGCAAATGGAAGGTTTCGTTGCCGCGCAACTCGATGGCAAGCAGCTCACGTACGCCTATCAGTGCGACGATCACTCGATCGTCGCCTACGCGGATGCGACCAAGGTCCAGCAGATACTGCTCAACCTTCTTGCAAATGCGATCAAGTTCACCGAATCCGGAGGGCACATAACCCTCTCGTGCGAAGCCGAGCCCGGAAGCGTCGCGATCCACGTGATGGACACCGGGCGCGGAATGCCGGCTGAAAAGATCGAGACGGCGTTCGAGCCATTCGTTCAGCTCAAGGTCTCTGGCGCTACGACGAGCGGCACCGGACTGGGATTGCCAATCAGCCGACGACTCGCCAATGCGATGGGCGGCTCACTGAGCGCGACGAGCGAAATCGGAAACGGATCTGTCTTCACGCTGCGGCTACCGCGAGCTGCCACGCGCGCCCAGCAACAGGCGAGCTGAACGACGCGCCTACGTCCGGGCGGTTAGCGTCGCTACGCGGTCGCGGCTGACGTCCGCCGCTCCGGGACGCAGCATTTTTCCAGCATCAGGACTATTTCCGCCATTGTCGTCAACCCGCGGTCGCGAGCGTAAAACGTCCGGACCTCACGGTACCGCTCGTCCTTGGGAAGAGCCATGCCTTTTTCTACTACCCATTTTTGCAGCTCGCGCGGGCGTGGACCCCACCATCCGCATTCCTGATATTTCTGGTTAAGCAGAATCACGATCGGGATGGACCGCGACGTTCCCGTCAGGTGTGAATCCATGATGTCCAGATTCTCATCCCGTCGCAGGATGCGAAGCTCCATATTGCTGACCGATTCCGCGAGCTTCGCGATAATTGGTACGATGTTCACGCTGTCGCCGCACCAGTCCTCGTTCAACACGAGCAGGTGCCAACGCCCGCCGAGCGCTTCGACGCGGGCGGAGAACTCGACGGGAATCACCACACGGTGCGTGATCGCAACCCACAGGTCGCGGTTCTTGATTGGACGGGCAAGGAGCTCGGCGAAAGTCTCGCCTTCGCAGTAGCGGGTTTTTGTTATCACGATTGCTTTTACCGGATCATGTCGACGTGAGTGATTCCATCTTCCTCGTAAGGAGCGGAAACGGTTTTGAATCCAAGGTCGAGATAGAACTTCTCGAGACGGCGCTGGGCCGCGATCTTGACCGGCTCCGCGGGCGCGATCGATTCGATTCGTCGCAAGGCTTCAGCCATCAGGATTTTCCCGATTCCGCGGCCTCGAACCTCTGGCGCTGTAACGACGCGGCCGATCGACGCTTCAGTGTAGCGGACGCCCGGCGCGAAAACTCGAGTGTAAGCGACGAGCGTCCTGTCGACAGCGCGCGAGGCCGAGCTCTCCCAGCCGAGCAGGTGCCAGGCGCTCGGATCACGACCGTCGGCGTCGGGATAGGGACAGTTCTGCTCGACGATGAAGACCCGCTCGCGAAGACGAACAACGGCGTACAGTTCGTCGGGCGTCAGCTCGCTGAAGCGCGACCATTGCCACAAAATCGCCGTGCGTCTATTCTGAGCCGGAGCGATGTCCATCGGGATAAAAATAACATGCACAACTACAGTGCCGGATTCCTGTCCTGCGTTCTTCTGCTCGCCGGATCGTGCGCTCCGCCAGCGACGCCGTCGAGCGAGGTCGTGCCCCGCGTAGCGCCGCCTTCGAGTGTCGCTCCGACTTTGGGCCTTGCCCGCGACAACACGCTCAGCGCGGCAATCGCCGAGATCTCCGCCTCCGAGATCCGGTCCACTGACTCGGCGCTCGTCTCGTTCGGAACCCGACATACGATGAGTGACACGCTAAGCGCCACGCGAGGGATCGGCGCGGCGCGCCGATACCTGTTCAACAAGCTGAGCGGCTACAGCAGGGCGTGCGGGGGATGTCTGCGCGTACAGTACGACGCCGAAACGATGGAGATGCGCGGGCATCCGCAGCGACCAATAGTAAACGTCGTCAACGTGATCGCGTGGCTGCCGGGTCGCGATACGACAAGAGTGGTGGTCATGGGCGGCCACTATGACTCGTGCATCTGCGCCCGCTCGGATCTTGGCCCGCTGGCGCGTTTTGAGGCGACGCAGGACGCGCCCGGTGCCGACGACGATGGCTCCGGAACGTCGGCGGTCATCGAACTGGCGCGTGTGTTCTCGAAACATTTTCCGCGCGGCCTCGAGGCTTCGGTGATCTTCGTCGCCTACTCGGGCGAAGAGGAGGGCCTGTACGGCTCGATGCATCTTGCTGCGCGCCTGCACGGCCACGGCTATGCGGTGGTCGCCGCTTTCACCGACGACATCGTCGGCAACGTCACGGCTGACGACGGTACGGTCGACTCGACTAGCGTGAGAATTTTCGGCGCCGAGCCAGACAATGGGCCGAGCCGAGAGCTCGCGCGCTACGCGTGGGCGACTGGCTTGATTTACAATCCGTCTTTCGCCGTTCTTCCCGTCTTCAGACTCGATCGCATCTCGCGCGGCGGCGATCACAGCCCATACGTCGCCCTTGGCGATCCCGGACTTCGCTTTACCGAGAGACTCGAGAACTACAAGCGTCAGCACCTTCCGACCGACGATTTCGCGCACGTGAATTTCGGGTATGTCGCCAACGTCGCGCGGGACAACGCCGCGGTCGTCGGCTCTCTCGCGAATGCCCCGGCGCCGCCAATAGCGCTTGCGCGGCGCGATCAGGCGTCAGGCGGGTCCAGGTGGATGATCACGTGGGACCCGGTTGCAGGTGCCACGGGTTATGAGGTCCTGTTCCGCCACACGATCGAGCCGACCTGGAGCAAGATCTATTCGGCAGGGGCCGCGACTTCTTTTTTGCTTCCCGACCAGTTGGATGATGGCTGGGCGGCGGTTCGTTCGATTGGGGTGAACGC
>DASWDV010000051.1:0-4199 GCA_036395075.1 Gemmatimonadaceae bacterium
ACCGGGGCGACGCTGCTTCATCACGTTGCCGGGAACCCGAATCGTGGGATTCCCTTGCCCGAAAACGTTGTCGAAATCGCGCGCTTGTTGCTCGAATCAGGCGCCGACGCAGATGCATTGACGCTCGGGAGAAACGGCGGACCAGTGATGGGGCTCCTCATCACCAGCAAGCAGGCGAGCGACCGCGATTTTTCCGGGCCGCTAATCGATCTGCTGCTCGAACACGGGGCAAAGCTCGACTTGACGGATACAGCAGAAGGCGCTCCGGAACGAGAGAAAGAATACCCGCTCGATCCACCATTGATAAACCATGCTCCACGCGCGGCGGAAAAGATGATCGAGCTCGGCGCAAAAGTGGACGTGTGTGCCGCTGCCGCACTGGGACGCCAGGATCTACTGCGCGGTTGCTTCGACGAAAGCGGACACCTGAAATCTCGTCCGCGTCGCGGTGGTAAGGTTTTGAGCGAGCGGGACGCCATTGGCCTGGCAATGCTGTTCGCTTACGTCAACAAGCATCCTGACGCAGTCGAGTTCCTGCTGGGAAAGGATGGCAACTGGAACATGATCGGCGTCAATAACGGCACGGCATTGCACCGCGCCGCCTGGGATGGCGATCTCGCAATGGTCAAACAGCTCGTCGCAAAGGGGGCGGATATTGGCAATCGCGAGAATCCTTTCGTCGCGACGCCGCTGTCATGGGCGCAGCATAACAAGCAGACCGAGGTATTCGCGTGGATGCGAGCGCATTGCAGGATCGACATCCACGATGCCGTCGGCTTCGGCTTGCGCGAGCACGTCGAAGCGCGGCTCCGCGAAGATCCATCATCAGTCAATAAGCTTCTGGACCAGTGGGACATCCCGCAGTGCGCGCCAATCCATTGGGCGGCGTGGCCCTCCTACGAGGATGTCGAAGGAAGACACGAACATACCATTCCGGCGCGCGAGGAATTGGTTCGGCTCCTGTTGGACAAAGGAGCCGACCCGAACATCGTGGCCGGGAATGGACTGACAGCATTGGATATCGCGCTCGCGGGGAGTGCTGATCGTATCGCGGAGATACTCAGAGCACGTGGCGGCAAAAACGCAGCGGACCTCTAGAATCCACCCTGCGTCACGAGCTCCGTGGCAACATTAGCGGGTCCGCCTCGACGATCGCGCCTACGATCCAGAATCGGCTGCCATCGAACCAGAAGAGTGCGATCTGATCGAGGTCCCGCGCAATGTCGATCGCGTCCTGTTGCGGTATGGTCACCGCAACGCTGCGCTCGCAGTGCGATTGATCTGGAGAGCACGCATCTACCGGGACGAATTTGTATCCGGCCGCTTTCAGCCGCTGCTCCAGATCGCGCTGACGTTTCTCGTTCTCGAACAGCGAGAGGTTGCGCCCACGAGGATCGAACGCCGTGATCACCGCGAACGGATCACTCACACCAGTGGCTCTCAACTGCGATACGGCTTTTGCCGACGGGATGTCGCGCAGATCGATTTCCATCGGCGGCACTGTCGCAAACCTTAGAATCGTATCCGGATACCGGGGCCAATCTGGATCCTGCTGCTCGGGCGTTGACGTCATGGCGACCGCTGTTACAAGCTTCGCACCACGATAGCCTGTTATGACGCACATGAAGCTGGTACGCTCCTTGACCTCATTCCGCCCGTGAATCCGCACCAGATCTGGCCGGATCTTCTCTACATCGTCCGTCACGGCGAGTCGGCCGGCAATGTCGCACGCGACGCCGCCATTGAGGCGGGGGAGTCTATGATCGACATCGATGTCCGCGATGTCGACGTCCCACTCTCGGAGCTCGGCCAGCGACAGTCGATCGCGCTCGGCCATTGGCTCGGAGCGCTGCCGCCGCAACGTCGTCCAAACGTCGTCCTCACTTCACCGTACCTGCGCTCACGCGACTCCGCGAGTCTCATCGTCAAGACTGCCGGCATGAGCACTGATTCGTATTCACTGATCGTCGACGAGCGATTTCGGGAGAAGGAGTTCGGGATTCTCGACCGCCTTACATCCGTCGGCGTCAAAGAGCAGTACCCTGAGCAGGCCGAGTTCCGCCGGCTGCTCGGCAAATTCTACCATCGGCCGCCGGGGGGTGAGAGCTGGTGCGATGTCATCCTCAGATTGCGCAGCGCGACCGAAATGCTGTCGCGCGAGTACTGCGGTCAGCGCGTCCTCATCGTCTGCCACGCGGTAGTCGTGCTCTGCATGCGCTACATCATCGAGCACCTGACCGAAACCGAGCTGCTCGCCATCGACAAGAAGGCAGAGATCGCGAACTGCTCCGTGACTCTTTACGAGCACGATGAGAGGCTCGGACCGCGTGGTAATCTCCGGCTCAAGCTGTACAATTTCGTCGCGCCGCTCGAAGAAGCGGGTGCCGCCGTAACATCGGAGCCCGACGCGAAAATTGGCGTGCGTTGAAGGGATCTAGATTCGCAGTGCGTGCATCGGGCCGGTCGGCGTCGACGGAGTATCACGACGACGAATGGCCTCACCGGCGGGTGCCTTCAGTGGCAGTCTTAGCAGAAAAGTGCTTCCAGCACCGATCGTCGAGGTGACGCTCACGTCGCCACCGAGCAGCCGGGCGAGCTTCCGCGTTACGCTGAGCCCAAGCCCGGTGCCGCCAGTTCTTCTCGTCGCCGTCTGCTCTGCTTGCCAGAACGGCTCGAATACATCCTCGATGTGCTCGGCGGGAATGCCGACGCCGGTGTCGGAGATGCGGACTTCCAGAAAACCGTTCGCCGCCAATATCCCGACCCGCACTTCTCCCTTTTCCGTGAACTTTATTCCATTGGAGAGAAGATTGACAAGCATCTGCCGGAATTTGGTGCCGTCAGTCTGAATGACCTGGTCTTCCTCGAGCAGCTCGACGATGAACTTGATGTCTTTCGCCGAGGCCATCGGCTCGACGAGCGCAGCCGCATCGCCAAGCGTGTGATTCACAGACATCGATTCCCATCGCACTCGCTCGCGCCCGATGTCGACGCGCGCGAAAGTGAGAATCTCGTCGATGAGGCCGAGCAGGTGGCGCGCGCTCGCGTTGATCCTTCCGAGCTGTTGGCGCTGTAACTCCGTCACCGGACCCGTGATCCCGTCGGAGAGGAGCTCCTCGTAACCCATGATCGCGGTGAGCGGTGTGCGCAGCTCGTGGGACATCACCGCGAGAAAATCCGTCTTGCTGTTGTTCGCACGCTCTGCTTCGGCGCGCGCGGCTTCGGCTTCGCTGCGTGCCCCTTCCGCATGCGCGCGTGCCTGTTGTTCGAGCGCGAGCAGATCCACCCGCTCCTTGTCGGTGTTGCGCAGTATGCGCGCCGACCATAGCACCAGCCCGACGAACGTCACGATGCTCGCGACCGCGAACAACGAGGCACCGAACTCGGACTCGTAAATTCCGGCCGACTCTCCAGCCAGGCGGATGACACCCAGCACGATTGGCGCGAGCAGGGCAGCGGGAAGTAGTCGTCGCGTCAGAACTCCCGCAGCGCCCTCGTCCATGAGCAGCGATGCGACGCCTCGATCTCTCACCGCCACGAGAATCCCGACACCTAGGATTATGAGACCGATCGCTGTCACCAGCGCCATGCCCGACGACTGCGAAAGGCTGTACATGCCCTTCACGGCGAAGACATAACCAAGTATGGCCACGAGGGCGATAAGGAGTGCTGGCGTCGCGAACATCTGCGCCCGCAGATCCTGCTTTCTCTGGTCGTGCGGAATGAAGAGCAACGCCAACGACATGAGAAGAAGGCTCCCGGCCGTATTTATCGCGATCCTGCCGGGTGATCCGGAAATCTGATGCAGCCTGTCGCCGAAAAGAAGCAAGTCGAATCCGGAGTTACCGCCGCGAAAATATTCGTAAAGAGTCAGCACCGTGATCGTTGCCGCGAGGGCAGCGAGAGTCTGCTGAATCGCTTCCGACGTTGGAGTGCGATGCGGACGGACCGCGATCGTCAATGATCCGCCTGCGAGCACGAAGCAGAGGGCGGTGAGCGGTAGCATCAGGTATCCACGGGCGGTCGACGTCGTGATGACCGGAAGATTCAGGGCCCACCCCGTCAATACCATCGCGCCGAGAACGGCGACGGCGCTGCCTGCTATGAGGGGCACTCGCTCGAGAAAGCCGATCAGCGGACTGTGACGCGCCGCTGGGCTGAGCGCAACTACGGTTGGATTGGCCATGTTACGAGTCGAT
>DASWDV010000052.1:0-5211 GCA_036395075.1 Gemmatimonadaceae bacterium
ACCCGCGCGCTCGCCAAGACACTCAAGGAAATTCGACCCGGAATGACTGAGCTGAATGTCGCCGGCATTCTGGAGCACGCTCTGAGGGACGAGGGAAGCGAAGAATTCCCATTTTCAGCGATCGTTGCCTCGGGTCCGCGCGCCGCGCTGCCGCACGCCCGTGCGTCGTCACGCGTGATCGAGCGCGGTGACTTGCTGCTGCTCGATTTTGGCGCCCAGTACAAGGGCTACTGCTCCGACGTCACCCGCACGGTGGTGGTGGGGCCGGCCACGGCGGAGCAACGCGAGATTTACGACATCGTCCGCCACGCCAACGCCGTTGCCTCGAGCTCCGTCCGCGCCGGGATGAAAGGGCAGGACGCTGACGGGCTTGCTCGGCGCTACATCGAGGAGCACGGCTACGGCGAGGCATTCGGCCACAGCCTGGGTCACGGGCTGGGGCTGGAGGTCCACGAGGCGCCCAGACTCGCCAAGACCGTCGAGACCCCCCTTGGGGCGGGCGCGGTGGTCACGATCGAGCCAGGAATTTACCGACCGGGATGGGGAGGAGTCCGTATAGAGGATGATGTTCACCTCGCCCCTGATGGTCCGGAGATACTCACCGATTTCACGCGAGAGCTACTCGAGGTTGCATGAGCCGCGCTCCAGTGCTGACCCCATCAGACGCGAAACGACCATGATCGATCTCCGTTACGTGAAGAAGCTCGTGGAAATGCTCGATGAGTCCAGTGTGGATTCGATCGAGATCTCGTCCGACAAGGGCATGAAAATCAGGATCTCCAAGACTCCCCAGCAGCGGGGGGCCCTGCAGATGACGGCGCCGATGGCAATGCCGGCGCTTCTTCCTCCACAGGCTCCGGTAGCGCCGGCCGCCGAGGCGGGAGGCGGGTCGGCGGCGACGGAAGCTCCAAAGGCCGAGGCTGCCAAGCCGAAGTACCTGGAAGTGAAATCGCCAATGGTTGGCACGTACTACAGCGCTCCCGAGCCGGGGGCAAAGCAGTACCTCACGGTCGGTGAAAGAATCAGCAAAGGTCAGATACTCTGCATCATCGAAGCAATGAAAATCATGAACGAAATCGAATCCGAATTCGCCGGAGTGGTGAAGGAGATCCTCGCGCAGAACGCGCATCCCGTCGAATACGGTCAGGTCCTCTTCCGCATAGATCCCAATGGCTGAAAAACTGAATCCCCCGGCGCCGAAGCCGCTCACAGCGTCAGCGTCCTCCCATTCGTCATCGTTCGACTACAAGGCGGTGCTGCAGCACATGATCCAGGCGAACGCCTCGGATCTACACCTGAAGGTCGGACGTCCGCCGACGCTGCGCGTCGATGGACACATGGTTTCGCTCGAAATGGCGGCACTCAAGCAGGAAGACCTGCGGAGCCTCGCCGAGCAGATCATGGCGCCCAAGAACATCAAGGAATTCTCGGAGCAGAAGGAATCAGACTTTGCGCTGGCCGTGCCGGGCATCGGTCGTTTCCGGGTCAACGCGTACCAACAGCGCGGAACGATCGCTTACGCGCTCAGAACCGTTCCGTTCCAGGCGAAGACGATCGCCGAGCTCAATCTCCCCGATGTGTGCGAGCGAATCGCACTGATGCCGCGCGGATTGATTCTCGTAACCGGAATCACCGGGTCGGGAAAATCGACGGCGCTTGCGTCGATGCTCCATTACATCAATCAGAACCGGCACGCGAACATCATCACGATCGAAGATCCGATCGAGTTCCTGCACCGCGACATCAAGAGCAGCATCAACCAGCGCGAAGTCGGCACAGATACCAACAGCTTTGCCCAGGCGTTGCGCCGCGTGTTGAGACAGGATCCGGACATCCTGCTCGTCGGCGAAATTCGAGACATCGACACGCTCGATACCGCGCTCAAGGCCGCCGAGACGGGACACCTGGTGTTCTCGACGCTCCACACGACTGACGCGACCCAAACGCTCAACCGTGTTCTCTCTTTCTATCCGCCGCACCAGCAGAGCGAAGTCCGTTACATGCTATCGACGGCGTTGCGCGCGATCATCTCGCTGCGACTCGTGCGTCGCGCCGACAAGAAAGGCAGAGTTCCGGCGGCGGAAATTCTCGTCAACACCGAAGCCGTGCGCGACCAGATCCGCGACATGAGCAAGGCGCTGAACATTCCCGAGCTGATCAAGGAAGGCGCGGTAGCGTACGGGATGCAGAGCTTCGACCAGTCGTTGATGAACTGGTACCAGAAGGGAGTGATCACGTACGACGACGCGGTGTTCGCGGCGACGAACCCCGCGGAATTCTCGCTACGCACGCAGGGGATCGCCGCATCGAGCGACACGTCGTGGGACACCGTCAAACAGGAAGTCACGTAAGGCTGTGGAGCAATGGCTGCGGACCTGGAAGTAAAGGCTTCGGGCTTCGGCATGCGACAACTCGCGAAGACACAAAAACAAAAAAAGGGGCGAGGTGCCAGGTGATAGGTACGGGGCACGAGGTAAAGGCAGTGTTTTACCTCGCACCTCGCCCCTAGTACCCGGCCCCTCGCCCCTTTTGTTGCTTGCATTACAATCCGCAGCGGTGTCCCATCCGCAACTAGTCAGCACTGTGGTTGGTTCGCACTCCGCAGGTAACTAGCTTCCGACGAGAATGACTGCTTGTGTTTAAGAAAGTCCTGATCGCGAATCGCGGAGAGATAGCGCTCCGTGTGATTCGAGCCTGCCGCGAGCTCGGGATTCTGACCGTGGCAGTGTACTCCGAAGCCGATCGCGAGTCGCTTCACGTCCGCTTCGCCGACGACGACGTTTGCATTGGGCCGGCGCCGGCGCGCGAATCGTACCTCAACATTCCGCGCATCATTGCCGCCGCCGAGATCGCCGGCGCCGATGCAATCCATCCCGGTTATGGTTTTCTCGCCGAGAACGCTGAATTCGCGGAGACGTGCATCGCGTCCAACATCAGCTTCATCGGCCCGACGCCGACGCAGATCCGCGTCATGGGCGACAAGGCCGCCGCGCGCAAAGCGATGACCGAAGTCGGGGTGCCGATCATTCCGGGAACTCCGGGTGGCGTCGAAGATCCGGACGATGCGCTGAGATTCGCGCGCGAGATCGGGTTTCCCGTCATCATCAAGGCGGCGGCGGGTGGCGGTGGCAAGGGGATGCGCGTTGCCACCGACCCGGAGGATTTCGGACGCTCGTTCCAGCTCGCGCGCTCCGAAGCGCTCTCCGCGTTCGGCAACGGCGAAGTCTATATCGAGAAGTACCTCGCGCGACCGCGCCACATCGAGTTCCAGATCATGGGCGACCGCCATGGCAACGTCATCCACCTGGGCGAGCGCGACTGCTCGGTGCAGCGCCGTCACCAGAAGCTCATCGAAGAAGCGCCAAGTCCGGCTCTGACCCAGGACTTGCGCGAGCGAATGGGACAGGCGGCGGTAAAGGGAGCGAAGGCGATCGACTACGTCGGCGCCGGCACCATCGAGATGCTCCTCAACGAAGACAAGTCGTTCTACTTCATGGAAATGAATACCCGCATCCAGGTCGAGCACCCGGTGACGGAGATGCTCACCGGAGTCGATCTGGTGAAGGAGCAGATTCGCGTCGCGAGCGGCGACAAGCTTTCCGTGAAGCCGCCGATCGAGCTGCGCGGACACGTGATCGAGTGTCGCGTCAACGCGGAAGATCCGGCGCGCAATTTCCAACCGTCGCCCGGCCGCATCGACGTGTTCCATCCGCCCGGTGGTCCCGGTGTGCGGCTCGATACACACGTCTACGCGGGGTACAGCGTACCGCCCTTCTACGATTCGCTGCTCGCGAAACTCATTTGTCAGGGCCGCGACCGCCAGGAGGCGCTACGCCGCATGCAAGTCGCGCTCGAGAGCTTCATAATCGAGGGCGTCACCACTACGATTCCATTTCTCGCACGAGTGATGGCCAACAAGCATTTTCAGGAAGGCGCGGTGGACACGAAGTTTCTCGAGCGCGAAAGCCAGCTCATGAAGGAGCCGTTAAGTGCGGCTTGACGTATTCTTCACGCCCGGTCAGGCGAAGCCCGCGGACACGGCCTCCAGGCTCGTTGTAATCGTCGATGTACTCCGCGCCTCGACGACCGTTGCGGCGGCGCTCGGGAACGGGGCGAAGACTGTAATTCCGCTCGAGGGCGCGGACGAGGTGATCTTCCGGTCGAAGGAGTTTCACCGCTCCCAGATCCTGCTCGCCGGCGAGCAGAAGATGCACCCCATCACCGGGTTCGACCTCGGCAATTCCCCGCAGGCGTTTACGGCCAAGACCGTCGAAGGCAAGACGATCCTCATCACGACAACGAACGGCACCCGCGCGCTCCTGGGGGTGCAGGGAGCGCGTGACATAGTTATAGCTTCATACGTCAACTTTACGGCGGTGCTGACCATGATGAAGGTCGCGGCCAGCTCCAACACGGACATCGCAATAATCTGCGCGGGTGAAGAAGGCGGCTTCACGCTGGAAGATGCCGCCTGCGCGGGGCGCTACGTCCGGGCGATTCCAAAGCGCGCGGACTCGGTCCAGGTCAACGACGCTGCGTCTGCTTCGGTGATGATCGAAAAAAAATATGGCGACAACATCGCGAAAGTCTTCAAAGAATCGACCCACGGACAAGCGCTCGAAGCGGCAGGATTTGGTGACGACCTCACCGCCGCCGCGGAAGTGGACTCCTATCCTGTGGTCCCGATCTACCAGGACCGGCAAATCACGAAGCTCGGGCCAGAACGGGCACGATAGGCCGTCGGAATCCGCGCTCGCGCGCGAGATCCGTGGAATCGTCCTTCTCCTCTTCGGAATTTTCCTCGCCGGCGCACTCGCGGCTGAGGGCTATACCCAGCTACACGGGAACGGCAACGTAAGGGGAAACTTCGGCTGGGTCGGAGCTGTCCTCGCCCATCCGATCGCGCTCCTTCTTGGCTGGCCGGCCGCGGCGCTCTTGCCGCTCGCGCCCGCTGCTCACGCGTTGCGCCTGTTCGGGCGTTTGGGCGAGCGCAAAGACCGGTCGTGGATGGTCTTCCTGCTCGGAATGGTGGTGCTGCTTCCAGTCATCTTCGGACTGGCGGAAGGCGGAATCCGTGAGGCAACGCCTCTCGCCGGAATCTGGGGAGCATTCGCTGCGTTCTACGTGCTACAGTTCGCCGGATCGGCGGGCGCGTGGATTCTGATGGCGATCAGCCTGAGCGTGCTGATGGCGACGTCACTCTCATGGAAT